>CALFEM010000519.1 GCA_937950105.1 uncultured Alphaproteobacteria bacterium
GGCGCCGACGCGGTTTGACGCGGCTTCGCTTCCGGCGGCGGCGCAGCGCCGGCCGGTGCCGGCGCCTTGGGGGCCGGCTGCGGCTGCTGCGGGAGACGCCGCGGTGTCGAAGGATCGTTGGTTCGCCTGCCGAACATCGACGGTTGCTCCTTAACGCTTCAGCTTGAGCTTCTCGAGGAACGGAGCGAGCGCCGACTTCTTCTCGACGCGCGTTTCCTTGCGCTTGGCAAGGGTCATCGCCATGTCGCGAAACGCGAGAGCCGACTTGGCCTTGGCGTTGACTTCCTCGATCATCTGACCGTTGTTGGCGGCCTGCCCGAAGATCTCGCTCTCGAAATCGATCACGGCGAGGGCCTTGATGCCCAGCGCCTGCTCGAACTCCTTGACGGCGATTTCCGGCCGCTTCGGCATGTTGAGCATGTTGATGACGAGGTGCGGGGCGTTATCGTTCTTGCGCGACTGCTTCAGCAGATCGATGACGTTCTTTGCATTGCGCAGGTTGGCGAGATCCGGCGCCGCGGTGATCACCACCTGGTCGGACTGCAGCATGATGCGCTTCGACCAGGCCGTCCATACGTGCGGCAGATCGACCACGACGAACGGCACGTTCTGGCGCGCGACGTCGAGAACCATGTCGCAGGAATCGGCCGAGAGATCGTAGTCGCGATCGAGAACGACCGGTGCAGCGAAGATCGACAGACGCTCGGAGCACTTCGTCAGAAGGCGATCGAGCAGCACCTCGTCGAGACGCTCGGGGCTCGCCAGAGCTTCCGCAATGCCCTGCACCGGGTCCTGGTTGAAGTCGAGGCCCGTGGTGCCGAAGGCGAGATCGAGATCGGCGATGATGACGTTGCTCGCCAGCGCCTCGGACAGGGTCCACGCGACGTTGTGGCAGATGGTCGACGAACCGACGCCGCCCTTGGCGCCGACGAACGTGTAGACGTGACCGACCGGATCGGAATCCGGATCGTTGTATAGGTTGGAGATGCCTTCCATGACCTGCAGCGGCGACACC
This sequence comes from uncultured Alphaproteobacteria bacterium, assembly GCA_937950105.1. GTDB lineage: Bacteria > Pseudomonadota > Alphaproteobacteria > Rhizobiales > Hyphomicrobiaceae > JAEUMD01. The sequence goes on from CALFEM010000519.1 coordinate 1,016, forward strand.
GGCGCGATCAGGTATTCGCTGACGCCGCGCTTCAGCAGCTCGCGGTAGAGCACGACGTCGTTGGCCTGGCCGATGATGATGACCTTGGTGCCGGCATCGCAACTCTCGGCAAGCCGATCGATCTCACCGAGCAGATCATAGCGCGGCAGCTTCGACTCGACGATGATCAGATTCGGCGTCGGGCTCTCCTGATAGTGCGCCACCGCCGCCGCGATGCCGCCCATGTGGATCGAGACGTGCGCCTTGGTCAGGCGGCGATCCTCTGCTGCCATCTGCACCGACTGCGCCACGTCGGGGCTCTCACAGAAGCTCTGGATCGAGATGCGCGGGATCGGGCGCGCCCGGTCTCCGCCATCATCGGCCTGCTCGTAAGGCGCGTTCTCGTAGTCGTATTCCGCGAGTTCACGGCCAGCCATCTCGTCGTCTCCTGCGTGTAATGAGCTGCAATGGGCGGGAATGAGAACAACGCGTCAGTTGTTCTCGGTCCTGACACGCTCGTCCTCGCTCTTCTTGGCCGAGGTGATGTCGCCCTTGAGATACTTGTCGAACACTTCGTCACGACGCTCGGCGAGGCGGCCATCCATGCCGCGCGGACCGAGCAGGTCGGCGGGGTTGGCGACATGCATCGCGAAGTTGCGCTGCGTCGCGCAGCCGAGGTTCGCGTAGGGCACGTTGGTCGCGTCCCTGGCGAGATTGGTCGGCCATGCGCCGCATTCCGGCGCCTCGGCGACGTAGGTGACGTAGGAGACGCGCACCGGCGAGTGTGCGTTGCCGTCGGCGGGATAGGATTCGGCGACGATCGACGACGCGGCGTGGCCGTTCTCCACCAGCAACCGGCGAATCTCGTGCACCGCCTCGACACCCGCAACCTCGTTGGCGCCACCGCTCGGCGCCGCGATCACGAGGCGGCTCGAGGTGGAACCCGAACGATAGTGGGAGGCGAAATCGATCACGTCGGCGCGCTGCTTCGGCGTCAGGCCCGAGCTGCCGCGGTGCACCGACACGGCGAGCGTGACCGGCTTCTGCGACACCAGGATCGGGTGGCGCTGCGAGGCGTCGACCAGCGACCAGCCCGCAACTCGCGTGCCGTCGTCGCCGTGCTTGCAGGCCGTGGCGAGGACTGCGATGGCACATAGCGTGACCATGCGGGCCGTGCGCCGGGCGGCGGTCTTGGCGGAGAGATGCTTCGTCATAGCGCGCCTCGAGTAGGACAGGGGCTTCATGTTGTTCTCCACCGCTCGGCTATTCGACAATGAAGCCGTAGTCGCCCTTCAGATCACCTTGCGGAACCGCGGAGCCGCGGCCGTAGATGACATTGAGCTCACCGAGGAAGTTGGCGCGCTTGTCGGAGGCCGGCGCCAGACCGTCGAGAGGACGGGCGAGCTCGGACTTCGCCTGCGGACGCACCAGGTAGGGCGTGACGATGATGACGAGTTCGGTCTCGCGCTTGATGTAGTCGCGGCTGCGGAACAGGGTGCCGAGCACGGGCAGATCCTTGAGGCCGGGCGTGCCGTCGATATTCTGACGGGTGTCGTCCGAGAGCAGGCCGGCCATCGCCAGAGAACCACCCGAAGGAAGCTCTACCGTCGACTTCGCCTGACGCTTCTTCAGCGCGGGAATAGCGATCTGTGACAGGACCACGGCGCCGTCGTTGGTCAGTTCCGACACCTCGGTCTCGATCTTGAGGCTGATGCGGCCTTCCGAGAGCACCGTCGGCGTGAAGGCCACGGCGACACCGAACTCCTTGAAGGTCACGGACAGCTTGCCGAGCGTATCGACCACCGGCACCGGGTACTCGCCACCGGCGAGGAACTTCGCCGTCTCGCCCGAGATCGCCGTCAGGTTCGGCTCGGCCAGCGTCCGCAGCAGGCCGTTGCGTTCCATCATGCGCAGGGCGTGGTTGACCTTGACCTGGCCGCTGGTCCAGCCGCCGTCGACACCGTTGTTGCCGAAAGAATTCTCACCTGGACCACTGTTGTAGTTGCAGAGCGCGCCGGCGGCGCCGCAGGCCATCTTGTCGTCCGCCTTCAGGTTGAAGCCGACGACGGGCAGCGTGCCGAGGCCGGCAGCGGCGGTGAGCGGCAGCGAGTTCTCGGTCAGCAGCGCTGTCGAGAAGTTGCCGGCATTGATCGCAGCACCGAGGTTGATGCCGAACTGCTTCATCACGTTGCGCTGAACTTCAGCCACCATCACGCGCAGCATCACCTGCTCCTCGGCCTCGACCTGCAGGAGGTTGATGATGGTCTCGTCGACGTTGTCCTTCTTGAAGTTCTTCACCGCCGCGCCCTCGGCCTCGTTCGAGGTCTTGGTCTCGTACTCGACGGTGACGAACTGCTTGGAGATGTTCGAGGCACGCACCGAGTCGGAGGGCGAGCGCACCGAGCCCGTGAGGATCACGGTCTGGTTCAGCATCTCGACCTTGATGCGCGCGCCGGAGATGACGCGGTTGAGGAGATCCTCGAGCCCGGCCGTCTCACGCTCGACGAACAGCTCGAACGTCGCCATCTGCTCGCCGTCGGCACCGAAGAAGAAGGCGTTGGCCTCGCCGATGCGCCGCGCCAGCAGGAACACGCGGTTCGAGCTGAGGACGACCGCGTCGATCGCCTGCGGGTTCGACACCATCACGTCCCGCACATCGCGCGGAAACTCGATCAGCACCGACTTGCCGAGACCGATGCGCACGTTCTTGCGCACCGGGAAGTCCGAGCCTTCGGGAACGCGCAGCAGCGACTGATGTGCGCTGATGGTGCTGCGCGCGCCCTTGGTCAGACGCTCGCCGTCGTCAGCGAATGCGCTCGTCATTGGTGCGACGAGGATCATCAGGCTCGCCAGCGCAGCGAGTGCTGCGGCCAGGAAGGCCCCGATTGCGGTGTTCGTCTTCTTCAACATGGATCTATCGCCTTCCGACGAGCTACGTATGAGACTACTCAGTTCACGCCGTACGCACGCGAACGGGTGCCGTAACGCAGGACACGGATGGCATTGCCACGTTCTTCATTGATGTTGGCCGCATTGGCCGGACCGTTGCTTTCGCTGAGGTCGGCAACCGACCGGAGCGAGAGCGTGATGTCACCGGTCTGCCCGGCGAGCGCGAGAAGCTCGGCCTGACGCGGCGTCAATTCGAGGGTGGCGGTCGAGGCGGTGCCGTCGGCCGACTTCTTGCCTTCCTTGGTCTCGATCTGCTGACCGAGGGCGAGCACGCGGACGTTGGAGAACAGCGTGTCGCTGACGTGCTGGTCCTGACCGGACTTGCCGCGCATGCGGCGGATCAGGATGACGTCGACGTGGTCGTTGGGGAGAATCAGGCGGCCGACGGCCGTGTCCTCCTTGATCTTGGTCGAGATGGCGCGGATGCCCGACGGCAGGATCGCGGCGAGGACACCACCCGAACCGGCCTTGATCAGCTTGTGCGGCGTGATCGGTTCGCCGGCGAGGAACGGCGCGCGAGCGATGCGGCCTGCGAGATCGCGCTGCGCTTCCATGCCCTGGGTGCGCGTGATGAAGTTCGGCGTCACCGCTTCCTTCGGCCACGTCTGCCAGCGGAAGTGGCCATCGTTGACGATCTCACCGAGCGGGATGTCGACGCGGGCGACGAGCACTTCGGTCGTGTTGACCTGGACCTGCACCTCTTTCGTCGGCGCGGGCTTGTTGACGATACCCTTCATCATCATGAATGCGGCAAGGCCGGCAACGCCGGCGATCGAGACGCCGATCAGCTGAGCTTTCTTCATCGCACAAGCGGTCCTTTCGACACGTGAGGCCCGACCTCACCGTTCCGCTCACTGTGCTCGACAAAGGTCAATGCGAGGTTAACCGGCGTTCCGATTTGCGACATGGCGAGCAGGGCCGAGGCGGAGGCATGAGGAAACGGCTGAAAAGCAAGACGCCGGCACCCTCGAGGGCACCGGCGCGACGAACCCGTTGCAATGGCGAACCGTCACCGGCGCCCTCCGAATCATCAGAAGGCGAGGCCGCGGTAGAGATCGGACATCGGGTATAGCCACAGCGCCGCGGCGGCGATGGCGAGACCGTAGGGGATGCCCGTCTCCGGCGCCTGCAAACGCAACAGCCAGGCGGGGACCCTGAGGCTGCCCTCGGGCGCGAAGAAGCGCGCCGCCAACATGCCGATCGCCAGCAGCCCACCGAGGATGGCGACCAGGATCACATAAGGCAGCAGGAAGTCGAAGCCCAGCCAGAGCGACGACGAGGCCAGGATCTTGATGTCGCCGCCGCCGATCCAACCAGCCGCGAACAGGCCGAAGCCGATCAGCAGCACCACAAGACCGGCCGCGAGATGCATCGCGAACCCGTGCCAGCCGAGGCCCGCAAGCGGAGCCGCGATCAGGAAACCGCCGATCAGCAGCAGCGACAGGCGATTCGGGATCGTCATCGTCAGCATGTCCATGGCGCCGGCGAAGGCCATGACCAGCGGAAACATGACGAGGAGCGGGTAATCGAACATGGCAGAACTTTCTCGTTCTCTGGCTACGGTCGCGCAACTCAGCTGACGACCAGGGCCAGTCCGGCACTCAGCTCCTGATAGACCGAGTTCAACACCGGCCCCATAGTGGTGAGCGTGACGATGATGATGATGCTTAGAAGGCCCGCGATCAGAGCGTACTCGATCGACGTTGCACCATCCTCGTTGCTCAGAAATCTCTTGATACACATGCGCGCGACCCGACTGCCAGAAACGCCTCGACCGGTGATCACTCTATGGGAGACTCGTCATCGGTTCGTAAATTTGCAGGCGCCGCGCGCATCGACCAAAATGCCGATGAATCATCGTTAGGAACAGGTTAACGGCATCGTCGCGGTGTCCGTGCCAGCGCCGCGGGCAGAGGCGGATGCGGCGCCCGAAAAAGTAAAGTGGCGGAGCGATGCTTCGCTCCGCCACCCAAACTCGCGTTGGCCGCTAGCTATTAGCGGATCGCCTGGCCGAGGCCGGCCGAGATGGCCGTGTAGATGGCCTGGAGCTGGCTGCCCATCTGGGTGAGCGTGGTGATGATGATGACCGAGAGGAGGCCGGCGATCAGGCCGTACTCGATGGCGGTGGCGCCAGACTCATCCTTGACGAAGCGAGCGAAAACGTTCTGCATGACAACTCTCCCAATGAGCAACTCTGCTACTGCTGACCAGTTCATCGTCCGGATCATTCCGGCCCTGAACTGAATGCAGATTACCCCCGCACCTCTTAAGAATACATGAAAGACCCGAGAAATAGAATAAAACGATATAGTAATCTTGGATAACGCCCAACTAATATCAACCATCCAACAAGGTGATTACAAGAATAGAACCAGCCGATGATGTAGACTCGACACAGAAAAAACTTCACAAGTCGACAGAAGGCCCTGCTTCTTGCTTAAGAAAATGCTTACGCAAAGAAATAGACGCAGAATAGCTCGTGTTTCTCATGGCGCACTCCATGACCCGTGGCCGAGCGCGGCGGTTTGCACGCCGGCATGCATAAGAAGACCAGTCGAACACTGCCCGACATCCACTGCAGCACCAGCAATCTTCAGCCTAAACAGAGCCCTGTGACGGCTCTGTCGTTCCGCATCTGAGGTTGTCGACCGCCCCGCGGCACGCCGGACGTCCGGACTGCACCAAGTCCGAACGCACGTTTGCGGTCCATTTACCTTTCTCTGCGCTAATGCGTTTGAAGAACATGCTCGGAGGAGCCCGATGCTACCCCATTCGACGAACGATCTGCGCGTTTCAAAAGTCCTGCAGGCGACCATGCTGCTTGGAATGACGCTCCTTGCGACGCTCGCGGTCAGCACCCAGCAGGCGCGCGCCAACGACCTCGTCGTTCGCTATGACCAATCGCAGATCCTGCGCCTGCCGAGGCCGGTGTCGGAGCTGATCATCGGCAACCCGTCGATCGCCGACGTCAACATCCAGGGCGCCGATCTCCTGGTCATCACCGGCAAGACCTTCGGGGTCACCAACGTGATCGCACTCGACAGCGACCGTAACGTCATTCAGGACCAGCGCGTCGTCGTGCAACGCGACGAGCAACGCATGGTGAACCTGCACAAGGGTGCCGCCCGCCAGTCCTTCACGTGCACGCCGGCGTGCCAGCCGACGATTACCATCGGCGACGACCCGACCTACTTCGACCTGATCGCCAAGCACGCGGCTTCGAAGACGAAGTTCTCCGAGAGCGGCGATGCGGGCGGCGGCGGCGGCGGTGGCGGCGGCCAGTAAGCCTGCATGCGGGCTGCGGCGCGAACATCGACGGGCAACGGCGTGGCGCGAGCTGCGCCGTTCGCATTTGGACGACGCCCGCGAACGTCACCCACACAGACGCGTATATATATAAAGAGAGCGAGCGTATCACCGGCGCCCGGGAAGAGATCGGAAGAGCACACGTCTGAACTCCAGTCACTTAGGCATCTC
>CALFEM010000520.1 GCA_937950105.1 uncultured Alphaproteobacteria bacterium
ACCACCGAGATCTACACTCTTTCCCTACACGACGCTCTTCCGATCTCCGGCCAGACGGTCGGCTATTCCGCGACATGGTCGCCGACACGCGCGTCGCGCATCGCCGTCATCGCGGCGGGCTATGCCGATGGCCTGTTCCGACATTTGAGCCGCGCGAGCGATGCAAGCACGCCGCCCGCTCAGGTCGCGATCCGCGGACAGTTCGCACCGATTGTCGGGCGGGTGTCGATGGACCTCGTCACCGTCGACGTCACGGACATCGAAGGCGGCGTCGCGCCGGGTGATCTCGTCGAGGTGATCGGCCCGAATATTCCCATCGAGGCGGTCGGCGCCGCGGCCGGCACCATCGGCTACGAGGTCCTGACCAGCCTCGGCCGCAGATTCCATCGTATCTACGCGGGTGCGAAATGAAAATGGAACTCGAACTGATCCGAACTTTGCTGATGGATATGGAAGCACGCGCGTGCTCCAACCCGAAGGTCAGTTGTCATCCAGCGCAGATCGACGGTTTTACTCCGCAACAAATTTCCTATCACTACTGGTTACTTGATAATGGGGGCTACATCGTCGCAGAAAAAGTCACGAAATTCGACACTGAAGTTGAGGATTTGCCGGATGAGTATCGTCCTTGTTGCATGACGTGGAAAGGACAGGAGTTCATACGTACGCTACATGACACGGATATTTGGCGGCAGGCTGTCGATGCTGCAAAGCGCGGAGGAACTCAGTCGCTTGAACTGGTAATTGAGGCGGGAAAGAGGATCGCGGCCAAGAAGCTAGACAAGCTTTTTGATATGAGTTCCACCTGATGGCCAAGCCCGGCAAGAACAGCTTCGTTTGCCAGACCTGCGGCGCGGCGTCCTCGCGCTGGGCGGGCAAATGTCCGGGCTGCGGCGAATGGAACACCATGGTCGAGGAGGCGACGAGCGCGCCCCCTCCCGGCTCCGGCATCTCCAAGGCAGCCAGCGGCCGCCGCCTAGCGCTCGAAACGCTGTCGGGTGAATCGAAAGAAGCGCCGCGCTTCTCGACCGGCCTCGCCGAACTCGACCGCGTCACCGGCGGCGGCATCGTGCCGGGCTCGGCGCTGCTGATCGGCGGCGAACCCGGCATCGGCAAATCGACGCTGCTTCTGCAATTGGCGGCGACGGTCGCCAATGCCGGGCGGCGCGCACTCTACTTTTCGGGCGAGGAAGCCGCCGCGCAAGTGCGGCTCAGGGCCGAGCGGCTCGGCCTCAGCGCCGCGCCGGTCGCGCTCGCCGCCGAAACCAATCTGTCCAACATCCTCGCTACGCTGGCGGCGGAAAAGCGCGCCGACCTGATCGTGGTCGATTCCATCCAGACGCTGTGGAGCGATGCGCTCGAAGCCGCGCCCGGCACCGTCAGCCAGGTGCGGGCGGCGACGCAATCGCTGATCCGCTACGCCAAATCGAGCGGCGCGGCGCTGCTGCTGGTCGGCCACGTGACAAAAGACGGGCAGATCGCCGGGCCGAAGCTGATCGAGCACATGGTCGACACGGTGCTCTATTTCGAGGGTGATCGCGGCCACCCCTACCGCATCCTGCGCGCCGTCAAGAACCGCTTCGGCGCCACCGACGAGATCGGCGTGTTCGAGATGGTGGGCGCCGGTTTGCGCGAGGTCGCCAATCCGTCGGAGCTGTTCCTCGGCGACCGTGACGCATCGAGCCCCGGCACGGCGGTGTTCGCCGGCATGGAGGGGACGCGGCCGATTCTGGTCGAGATCCAGGCGCTGGTGGCGCCGTCGGCGCTCGGCATGCCGCGCCGCGCCGTGGTCGGGTGGGACGCGAACCGATTGTCCATGCTGCTCGCAGTCCTGCAGGCCCGCTGCGGGGTATCGTTCGCGGAGGCCGACGTCTATCTCAACGTCGCGGGTGGCCTCAAAATCCAGGAACCTGCCGCCGATCTCGCCGCCGCTGCCGCCCTGCTGTCGTCATTTTCGGGTGTTGCGCTGGCCCCCGATCATGTCTACTTCGGCGAGATATCGCTTTCGGGGGCCGTGCGTGCGGCATCGCACATGACCATCCGTCTCAAAGAGGCGCAGAAGCTCGGCTTCACCAGGGCCGTGCTGCCGGCAGCCGGCGAGATCGACGCCGCTCCGGTGACGCTGTCGCTCGAGCGCATCGATCACCTGAAGTCGCTGGCGGAGGAGCTTTCGTCTTGAGGCTCGCCGCCCTATACCAGTGTCGGTGCCGATTCCGGCCCGTGTCGCCGGCCGGCGCAGTGGCTCCGGCGGCCTCGGACAACTCTCTGGAGCCTCGCCGATGATCGGGCCGCTCAGCTACCTCGACGCCGCCTTGCTGGCGATCTGCTTCATCTCCGGTCTGCTCGCCATGTATCGCGGGCTGACGCGTGAGATGCTGTCGATCCTGTCATGGGTGGTGGCCGCGGCGGCCACCCTCTACTTCGTGCTCAACTACAAGAGCTTCGCCGCCGACATGGCGCAGCAGATGGGCACGCAGGTCGCCATCGCCCAGATCGCCGTCGGCGCGCTGATCTTCCTGATCGTGCTGATCATCGTGCACCTGATCACGGCGCGTATCTCGGATTCGGTGCTCGACAGCCGTGTCGGCATGATCGACCGCGTGCTCGGGTTCGTGTTCGGCGAGATCGGAAGAGCACACGTCTGAACTCCAGTCACTTAGGCATCT
>CALFEM010000521.1 GCA_937950105.1 uncultured Alphaproteobacteria bacterium
CAGCGCATTCGTCGAGATGTCGTTCGCGGCCATGGGTCTTCTCCTGCTGGATGCTCGCCCTGACGCTAACAGCCGCGTGTTCGACGCGAAACCTCGCCCTCCGGCCTGCCTCGCCTGTGGAGAACAACCGCTTCCGGTGGATGACTGCGCGATTTTGCTGGCCGCCGCGGTTTGGCCGCAACACCGTCAAGGGCAAACCCCGATCGGGGTCTTGTTTAGCTCTCGTTAGGCGAATCGGCGTGGTATCACTCCTGCCGGGCCGCCTTTCTCTAGTCCCTGGCGTAAGCGAAGGAGAGAGCCCGATGTATATGAGCGTTGTCACGCATGCCCCCGGCGTTCCCGTCTACGCGGAGCTGGCTGGCCTGCGCGTCCTCGTCACTGGGCTTTCGTCGGCGGCCGGCGTCGATGTCGCGCGCGGACTCGCCGATCACAAATGTCGGCTGGTGCTGCAGACGGCCGAAGACTCGCCCGAGATGACGACGCTCGCCGCGCTGGTTGCCGAGAGCGCCAGCGAGCTGCAGCTGTTCACGCAATCGCTCGCCGACGGCAACGAGGCGGTCCGCTTCGCGCAGGGCCCGGGTCAGAGCTTCGGCGGTCTCGACGTGGCCATCAACCTGATCGAAGTGACGCGCGAGCAGCTTCAGGGCCGCACCTCGCTCGAGGCCATCGAGGATCTCGTCTCCGAGCTGCTGCTGCCATCGACGCTGATGACGCGCGTCATCGCCAATCGCATGCGTCTGACCATGACCGAGGGCCTCGTGCTCAACGTCGTCTGCATGGCGGCGCCGGAAACCGATGCCGAAATGGCGCTTGCCGGTCTCCTGCGCACGGCGCTCGCCACGATTACGCGGCGCGAGGCGGAAGCCTGGGCGGACAAGACCATCCGCATCAACGCCATCGGGCCGCGCGGTCTGCTCGAAGCCGCGCAGGGTGGCGCCTGCCTGTCGTCGGGCCAGGATGTCGCCGCGCTCGCGCTCTATCTCGCCAGCCGCAAGGGCCGCCAGCTCACCGGACACGTGTTCGACGCCGAAGGCGTCGCCAGCCGCGGCTGCTGAGCCGGGATTGTTCGACCTGGCCGGGCGATCGGGCGCCCGGCGCTGCACTCTTTCACACGCCAACTTGACTGGTCCAGGCGCGCGCGAGCGTGCGAACATCCCGCTGTCCCTTCACAGCAGGAGAATCCGCCGATGTGTTCGCAAAGACCTGATACTCTGAAGCAGGCGATCGTGGCGACCTTCGCCGCCGTCAGTCTGCTGGCCGCGCCAGGCGTATCGGCCGCCGAGCCCGAGACCGACCCGGAAAAGATCATCGACACGCTCAATGCGATTTTTGGCAAACATCAGGTCCGCTCCAGCCATGCCAAAGGTATCTGCGTCAAAGGCACGTTCACGCCAGCGGCGGACGCGGCGGTGCTGACGAAATCGGAAAGCCTGACGAAAACTGCCCCCGTGCTCGGGCGCTTCTCGATCGGCGGTGGCAACCCCAAGGCTCCGGACCACGCCAAGGCTGCACCGCGCGGCTTCGCCTTCCGCCTCGACGACGGCGGCAAGGCACCCTCAGGCTTCGCGTTCCTCAACACGCCGGTGCAGTTCGCCAAGAACCCGGCGCAGTTCCTGGCCTTCCTCGAAGCCCGCCTGCCGGGCGCCGACGGGAAGCCTGATCCCGCCAGGATCAAGGCGTTCGCCGAGGCCAATCCGGAAACCACGCGGCAGGGCAAATGGCTGGCGGACCGGCCGGTCCCGGCCAGCTACGCGGGCGTCAACTACTGGGGTGTGCACGCCTTTACCCTCACAAACTCCAAGGGCGAAAGCCGGGTCGCCAAGTTGAAGCTCGTGCCGGCCAGCGGCGAGGCTGGCCTCAGTGACGACGAAGCAAAGGCCAAACCGGCCGACTTCCTCGGCGCGGAACTCGGCGAACGCCTTGCCAAGGGACCGGCGAGCTTCGATCTCGTCGCGATCCTCGGCGAGGCCGGCGATCCGACCAACGACGCCACCGCGATGTGGCCGGAGGAGAGCCGCAAGAGCGTCAAGCTCGGCAGCCTCGCCGTGGCGAAGATCGAGGACAACGCGACCTGCGATAGCGGCATTTTCGATCCGACGCAGCTCGCCGACGGTATCGCCGGGCCGAAGGACGATTCGCTGTTCGCGATCCGCTCCCCGGCCTACGCCATCTCGCTGTCGCGTCGCGCAAAGTAGCGCGACTTGTCGCGACGAACGGCGCAGCAGCTTCGCTGCGCCGCCCGTCCTCAGGCCCGAGTGCCGAGTTCAGGGTAATCGGTGTAGCCCTTGCGGCCCGGCGTATAGAACGTCGGCTGATGCGGCTCAGTCAGGTCTGCGCCGCGGCGGATGCGCTCGACGAGGTCCGGATTGGAAATGAACATCCGCCCGAAGGCGACAGCGCTCGCCTGCTCGTGAGCGAGCACCGCGGCCGCACTCTCGCGATCATAGCCGCCGCAGACGATCAGGTTGCCGGAGTAGCTGGCGTTGGCCATGGCGACGAGGTCGATGTCCGTCTGATTGGCGAACGGCCGCATGACGTGCAGGTACGCCAGATTGCGCTTGTCGATCTCGGCATAGTAGCGCGGGTAGAGCGCCTCCACGTCGTCCTCGACGATGTCGTTGAAGGTGTGCCCCGGGCTGACGCGGATACCGGTGCGCTCCGCCCCGACCGCCGCGACGACGGCGTCGAGCACCTCGAGCGGCATACGCATGCGGTTGTCGATCGAGCCGCCGTAGCGGTCGTCGCGCCGGTTGACGTTCGACGACAGGAACTGGTGCAGCAGATAGCCATTCGCCGAATGCACCTCGACACCATCGAAGCCGGCGGCCATGGCGTTGCGGGCCGCGTCGGCGAACTCCCGCGCAATGCGGGCGATCTCGTCGGTTTCAAGAGCCCGCGGCATGTCGTGATCCTGCATGCCGGCCTTGTCGGTGTACATCTTGCCCGGCGCGCGCACCGCGCTCGGCGCCACCACGTCCGCCGCGACGCCGCGATTGAGCGCGCCGGCAATGCGGCCGACGTGCCAGAGCTGCACGACGATCTTGCCGCCTTTCGCGTGCACTGCCTCGACGATTCGGCGCCACGCCGCGATATGCGCTGCATCGTGGATGCCCGACGTGCGCGGATAGCCCATGCCTTCGAACGACACCTGCGTAGCCTCGGTGATAATGAGGCCGGCACTCGCCCGCTGCGCATAATAGTCGGCGGCGAAGTCCGCAGGCACGCCCATGTCGCTTGCGCGCGAGCGCGTCAGCGGCGCCATGACGATGCGGTTCTTGAGGTCGATGGCGCCGAGCCGCACGGGCTCGAACAGACGCCGGGAGGTTTCGAGTTGCATGGGGGCTCCGGTCGGAAAGGGACTTGCACTACGGGTGCAAGTCACGGGTGCAAGTCGTCGCTCGACGGACGAAAGTCAACCGACGTTCTGCATGTGGTCGGCGAGGCGGCGGATCGGCTCGCGCAGCGTTTCGCGCAGCCGTGCATCGGCAACCGTCTCGTCGAGCGCGCGCTCGAAACAGAGCAGCCATGCGTCGCGCTCGGCCTCACCGATCTTCGCGACAAAATGGCGCCGCCGCAGCATCGGGGCCCCGTGCCGCTCGACGAACAACTGCGGCCCGCCGAGCCAGCCGCTCATGAACTCGAAGAACTTCTGCTCGCTGTTGGCGAGGTCCGGCGGGTGGACATCGCGCGCCGCCTTCGCCTCGGGCAGCGTCGCCATCAGTTCGTACATGCGCCGTGTCAGCCGCCGCAGCGGGGCCTCGCCACCGAGCATCTGATAGAGCGAAATCTGGGTGATGCCGGCCGCATCCGCCATGTGTAAGGCCTTCCGCCAGTTGTCAGGCCGGCACTTGCGCCAGCGGGCGACAAGGCAGCACGGAATGTGCGCGGGATAAACGCGACACTTCGCCTGCGGCCCGTCGCGCTGCCGACGCTCGCTAGTCCTTGCCGTTGCCGGAGCGGCGCTTCTCGGGATGCAGCACCTTGCCGAGGATGTGCTCGTCGCGGCCGATGACGTGCGCCGAGGAGCCGACGATCAGCGGATCGGGACCGCGCACGACGTGGCGATCCTTGTCCGGGTAGTCCAGCGTCGACAGGAAGTGCTGCATGCAGTTGAGGCGTGCCCGCTTCTTGTCGTCGGACTTGACGATGGTCCACGGCGCGTCGGCGGTGTCGGTGTAGAAGAACATCGCCTCCTTGGCTTCCGTATAGGCGTCCCACTTGTCGAGCGAGGCCTTGTCGATCGGCGACAGCTTCCACTGCTTCAGCGGATCGTGCGCGCGCGAGGCGAAGCGGCGCGCCTGCTCCTCGCGCGTGACCGAGAACCAGTACTTGTAGAGGCGGATGCCGGAGCGCACGAGCATGCGCTCGATGTCGGGGCACTCGCGCATGAACTCGAGATATTCGTTGGCGGTGCAGAAGTTCATCACGCGCTCGACGCCGGCGCGGTTGTACCAGGAGCGGTCGAAGAACACGATCTCGCCGCCGGACGGCAGGTGGTTGATGTAGCGCTGGAAGTACCATTGCGTCTTCTCGCGCTCGGTCGGCTTCTCCAGCGCGACGACGCGGGCGCCGCGCGGGTTGAGGTGCTCGGTGAAGCGCTTGATGGTGCCGCCCTTGCCGGCCGCGTCGCGTCCCTCGAAAATCATCACGATGCGCTCGCCGGTCTGCTTCACCCAAGCTTGCACCTTGAGCAACTCGGTCTGCAACGGGATGACGTGCTCCTCGTACTCCCTGGTGCGCAGGCGCGTGTCATAGGGATACTTGCCGCTTTCGAAGGCGCGGCGGATCTCGTCCGGGCTGTGGCGCATCTCGGCGAGCTTGTGCGCCTTGCTCTGTCGGGATTCGGCTGCGGCGGCATTCGGCAAGGTGGGCTGGCCGACGAGATTGGCGTCCGGAGCGATAGCGACTGCTGCGGCGGCGGGCGGAGGCGCCTCGGCGCTGGCCGGCTTCGATGCGGCAGCGATGCTGGGCGGCTTCGCTGCGGCGCTCACAGCGGCCGGCTTCTTTTCGGTTGTCATGGGGGGGGCTCCTCACGGCGTTTTTGGGCACGACCGAACATGGCGGGCATCGCGTGACTGGCGATGCCCGGCTCGATCTCGCATGACGGGATTATGACAGCAGCTTTTACCGATCACGTCTGATCGAGATCAAGGCGGGACGGATTCGCCGCGACCGGTAAACCGGCACGATCGGGCGCACTAGAACCGCCCAGCGCCGCCCGGCCTCGATGCGGCCTACTGCAAGGTGTTGAAGTTCGTGAACAGCGTCGCAAGGTTCGGCGGCATGGTGGCGACAATGCTGTAATCGATGCCGTTGGTGAGCAACAGGTTTTCCGGTCGGCCTTGGGCGCGTTCCGTCTGCGTCAGTTTCATCGACCAGTCAGGGAACGCGCGCTCGGCGACCTGCTCGCGAGAGATGACGATGACACCGCTGTGGCGGTGGTCCCCGGAAATCGACGTCATCAGATCGAGCACCGCATCCGGCGCGCCCTCCAGGGCCTGCATGAAATTGCGTCCGTTGTAGACCAGCAGACCGGTAACGCCCAGGCCGGCATTGCGTGCCACCGCCTCCCGCAGCAGATCATCGAGGTCGCTCTCGGACAGGTTCGCAGCAGCGGTACTGACGTAGACGAGACGGATCATAGAGGCCATCGACTGTGCTCGGTCATTGCTATTGATGGAAAAACGTGTGGCGAGAGGGTCGCTGGAACCCCTTTTGGGCCGGGCGGAGAACCCGGCGCGGATGACGGAACCGAACTGTAACGCCGATCGATGCCGTCGGTTCACGGAACTGGTGGAGATTTGTCGTCCTCATGCGGCCCCGGCACCGCGGCCGGCACCGCGCGACCAAGCGATATGCACCTGCGTCCCCGCACTCGCGAGCGGGGTAGCAGGCGCCGATCGTAGCGTTGGGCACCTTGACAGGCTTGGCCCTCCGACATACTTGTCCGCGGTCGTTAGCACTCGGCTACTAGTAGTGCTAACAACTCATTCGTTTCACCAATGTTCGGCCCGGGCCCGTCGCCCGCGCCCAAACGGAGCAATCCACTCATGAAGTTCCGCCCCCTCCATGACCGCGTCGTCGTCAAGCGCGCCGATGCCGAAACCAAGACCGCCGGTGGCATCATCATCCCCGACACCGCCGGCGAGAAGCCGCAGCAGGGTGAGATCGTCGCCGCCGGCCCGGGCGCACGCGACGAAACCGGCAAGATCGTCCCCCTCGACGTGAAGAAGGGCGACAAGGTGCTGTTCGGCAAGTGGTCGGGCACCGAGGTCAAGATCGACGGCGAAGACGTCCTGATCATGAAGGAATCGGACATCCTGGGCATCCTGGGCTGATCCTGACGGGAAGCTCCTGATCCGAAATCCGTTCACGAATTGAGCCTAGAGGAATCATCATGGCTGCCAAAGAAGTCAAATTCTCGTCGGACGCCCGTGCGCGCATGCTGCGCGGCGTCGACATCCTCGCCGACGCGGTGAAGGTGACCCTCGGCCCGAAGGGCCGCAACGTCGTGCTCGACAAGTCGTTCGGCGCGCCGCGCATCACCAAG
>CALFEM010000522.1 GCA_937950105.1 uncultured Alphaproteobacteria bacterium
GCACCGGGCGGCAAGGACGAAGGCATCCTGAAGCAGCTGTTCCGCAACCTCGGCACCCGCCAGCTGTTCGGCGAATAGCGCCGCCAGCACCGTCGCATGCGCGCGATCACCGTGCGCGATCGCGCTCGCGGATCAGCGCAATGGTCTTGCGCGCGTCGGCAACCGCCTCGGGCGTGCAGTTGCGCGCATCGGCATATTTGGTCGTCATGTCCGCACGAAAGTCGCGCGCGAACTTGTCGTGGTCGAATGCCGCGTCGGTACGCTTGGCATCGGCGAGGCCCGACGCGACGAAGGCCCGGACGGTCGCCATGTCGTCCGCCGAGAGCGATCCCCCACACTTCTCGCCGATGACCTCGTACGAGATCGCGAGACCCCAGCCCTGATAGCGATGCGCTGGTGGCGCGCCGGACGAGGTGTCTTGCGCCAGCGCAGACAGGGAAAGTGCTGCGGCGACCAGTGCGGTCGCGGCGATGGATTTGAGCGACATTGGGGCCCTCACAAGCTGTCGTTGCGGTTCATTTTCCACGACGACTGTGAGGCGAGTCCGCCAGGGTGGCTGTTCCGCCCGATACAGGGTGCTTTCGAAGTCCCTGTCGTGCTGCGGCGTGCGCGGCTTGCGCGCTATTTCGCGGTCCAGCCGCCATCGATCGGCAGAGCTGTGCCGGTGATCTGCGCACCCGCATCCGAGCAAAGGAACACCGCCAGCGCGGCGACCTGCTCGACGGTGACGAACTGTTTGGTTGGTTGTGCCGCGAGGATGACGTCGCGGATCACCTCGTCTTCGCTCATGCCGCGTGCCTTCGCGGTATCGGGAATCTGCTTCTCGACCAGCGGCGTCCACACATACGCCGGGCAGATGGCGTTGCACGTGATGCCATGCTCGGCGCCCTCCAGAGCAACCGTCTTCGTCAGTCCAAGCAGCCCGTGCTTGGCCGCGACATACGCCGACTTGAACGGCGAGGCGACGAGGGCATGCGCCGAGGCGATGTTGACGATGCGGCCGAAGCGGCGCGCCTTCATCGACGGCATCACCGCCTTGATGGCGTGGAACGCGCTCGTCAGATTGACGGCGATGATCTGATCCCACTTGTCGTCCGGGAAGTCTTCGACCGGCGCGACGTGCTGGATACCGGCGTTGTTGACGAGGATGTCGACCGGCCCGACTTCGCGCTCCGCTCGCGCGATGGCGCCGCGGATCGCTGCCGGCTCACTCATGTCGGCGCGCTCGTAGATCACCTTGCCGGCTGCGTCGCCGCGGGCCTCGGTCAGCTCCCTCTGCAGTTCCGCGCGCAGCGGCTCGATGTCCTCCGGATCGCCGCGGCCGTTGAGCATGACGCTGACACCGGCGCCGACCATTGAGCGCGCGATGCCGAGGCCGATGCCACTGGTCGAGCCGGTGACGACCGCGCATCTGCCCGCGAGGGCTTGTTTCGCTCGGTCCTCGACACCTGTTGCGCTCCCACGCTCGTTCATGCCGCTGCCTCCAGTGCTGCCCGGCGGCATCACACCATCAAACGCACCGCGGCGCTACGGTCGGCGGCTAACCAAGTTCGCAACCGCCGGCAACTCGTCGCTGCCCGCTTCGGGCGCGTACTCCAGCACGTCACCCGGCTGGCACTGCAATACCTCGCAGATCTTCTCGAGCGTATCGAAGCGCACGCCCTTCACCTTGCCCGACTTCAGCAGCGAGACGTTCTGCTCGGTGATGCCGATGCGCTCCGCAAGCTCCTTCGAGCGCATCTTCCGCTTTGCCAGCATGACGTCGAGATTGACGATGATCGGCATGGCCCGTCCTCGCTCGATCCGGCTCAAACGATCTGGCGGTGCTCGTCGGCGATGGCGACGCCGGTCCGCAGCACGCTGGCGACGACGACGATGAACAGCGCCATCATGATGTGCAGCAGATCGTTCGGCTGGCCCCAGACGTGGAAGCGCGCCCCCGCGCTCTCGACGTGTGCCGACAGGATGGCTGCCACGGCGGGTCGGGCGGCCATGTCGACGAGGAGGGCCGCGAGCCCCGCCCAACCGAGGCAGCGCATTTCGTCGACGGCCGCGACGTCGAGAATGCGGCCGGCGAGGAAGTGCCCGAACAGACGCCAGACCAGCAACACGACCAGGCCCGAGATCGCGAGGTCGACCAAGAGCACGGCGAACGAAGCCATGTGTTGCGTCGACGAATAGCCCGCGAGATCGAGCTTCAGAAGCTGTCCGTAGATGCGCGCCACCGGGGCCGGGTCGCTCCACACCGAGACCACCGCGTACACCGCCCACGCGATCCAGGCCACCGCGACCAGCCGGATCGCATGACAGGCGAGCGTGAGCGCCGGGTCGAGCACGCTGGCGGTGGCCGGACGGGGGGCGTCAGCAGAGCTGTGAGTGTCATTCACGACCAATTCTCCAAATTGTATTGACGCGAGTATATTTTATCGTAAAACAATAATTCTTGCATGTCAATCAGGAGGCGCTCATGCGCTACGGAATGCTCCCGCAGCATGCGGCAACGGCAATGATTGCGCTGCTGCTGCCAGCTTGCTTGGGCGGTTGCTCGCACGTCCCGCTGACGACCGTCTACAAGCTCGCCACGTTCGATCCCGTGCAGACGGACCCGGCCGTGATCCGCGCGGCGCTACGCTATCCGGACGCGCTCACACTGCGAAAGGACGGAGCCCGGCTGACGCTGACCCTGCAGCCCGCCGGCGGAACGACGCCACGCCGGCACGAATTCACGCTGGTCGTGGCCGACGGCCCGGGCGATCGCGAGCCGCGCCTGCGCTACGCACGCGACGGCGACGTCGTCGCGGTGATGCGGCTGTCGGATGCGGATGTGGCGACGGTGCGCGAACTGCAAGCCGAGCCGCACGGCGCTGGCGGGCGCCTCGAGGTTTCAGCCGCCGCCTGCCACCGTGGCGGTCTGCCGGCCGGACCGATCCTGACCAGCACGTTCCTGCGCCTCGCCATTGCCGACGGCTACATGACGGTGCTCGAAGATTTCGACCTCCGCCACCAACTCAGCGCGGAAAAGCTCGCGGCCGAGGTTCCGCCCTGCCCCGCGGAGCCCCCTCCGGTCACGGCGCGCTGACGGGCGCATGATCCTTTCGCTGACAGAACTGGCACCGGCCTTGCTTAGCCCCTGCGGTGCCTTTCTGACAACGGATTGAATTTCTCATGAGTGCCGATCAGCTTTGCCTGCTGTTTCTCGCCGCAACGGTGGCGCTGGTCATTTTCGCCGAGTTGAGAAAGCCGAGGCGTGCCGCTCGTGTCGCGGGCGTCGTTGCGCTCGTCACGATATTGGCGGCCGACTACTACCTGTTCGCCGCCATGAACCGCCGCGACGGATGGCTCGCGACAGAGATCGCCCGGCTTTTCCCGGACCGCGACGACCAGGAGCGCCAGCGCGAGCGGGCGGGTCGCAATGGCGCGGCCGGCGCGGCGACCGCGCCCGGGGACGGCCAGTCCTCTGCTGGAGACGACCGGCCGGCCGGGGCATCGGCGCCGTCCTCGTCGAAGCAGACGGCCTATGAGACACTCGACGCGGTCTCCGACTGGTTCGGCCGCAAGATCGCGAGGCCGGCCCCGGCACCTGTCGCGGAGGAAGCGTTCCGCGACTGTCCGCAGTGTCCCTAGATGGTGCGCGTGCCGGCGGCCGACATCCAGATCGGCAGCGCTGTGGGTGACGCCACGCGGCAGACCGGCGATGAACCGGCGCGGCGGCTGCGCATCTGAGATCGGAAGAGCACACGTCTGAACTCCAGTCACTTAGGCAGCTCGTATGC
>CALFEM010000523.1 GCA_937950105.1 uncultured Alphaproteobacteria bacterium
ACCTACCGGCATCTGGCGCTCGGCGCGCTGGCCGCCGCTGCTGCGGTTTGGATCGACAAGTGGATTTTCTGGTTCTCGCCGGTCGGCGAGCAGGTGGAGGGCGGGCTGGTGCATGCGCCGCTCTACGACAGCGCCATGTTCATCGCGTCGCTGGTCGTGATCCCGGCGCTCGCCATGTTCGTCGTCCAGCTCGAGACGGCGTTCTTCGATCGCTACCAGAGCTATTACAACACCATCCAGACGCACGGGACGCTGCAGCAGATCGAAGCCTCGCGCCGGCGCCTGTCGCAACACACGCTCGACCAGCTCGTGCTCATCACCGTCATGCAGGTCGGCATCTGCGCCGTGCTGGTGCTGTCGGCGCCGATGATCGTCGATGCGCTGAACCTGCAGTATCAGCAGATCTCGATCCTGCGCTACGGCGCGCTCGGCGCGGTGTTCCAGTTCATTTTCATCGCCTCGACGTCGATGCTGCTGTTCTTCGATCGCCGCCGCCTGTTCCTCGCCCTGCAGGCTCTGTTTCTCGCGCTCAATGCAGGCTTCACCGGTCTCAGCGTCTATCTCGGCGAGACCTATTTCGGCGTCGGCTATTTCGCTGCGTGTCTCGTGTCGAGCTTCATCGCCTATCTCGCCGCCGACAGCACCTTCCTGCGTCTCAATTTCCTGACCTTCCTCGGCAACAATCCGTCGGTTCGCGCCGCCGCCGCCCGCTCGACGCGCACGTGAGCCTTTTCGATCAGCCGCCAAGGCGCGCGCTGAAGAAATCGATCGCCGCGCGCACTTTCGCGGGCGGCCGGCGGTCGGCCGGATAGACCGCGTAGACGCCGCCGAAGTCGAGCGTCGGGCAATCGAGGTCGAGCGCTACCAGTCGGCCCGAGGCGATCTCGTCGGCAACCAGGAACATCGGCTGGTAGACGATGCCGAGCCCGCCCGCCGCCGCCGTCACCAGCGCGTCGCCGTTGTTGCATTCGATGCTGCCGGACACGGCGACGCTGGCGCGGCCTGGTCCGCCGAAATCCCAGCGCCTGGTGCCGATGCGCCGCGACAGCGTGTAGCCGAGGCAGTTGTGCCCGGCGAGTTCGGCGATGCGGCGCGGCGTGCCTTCCCGCGCGAGATAGGCCGGCGCGGCGCAGACGGCGGTCGGGCACGGCGCGAGCTTCCGCGCGATCATGCTGGAGGCTTCGAGAGAGCCGATGCGGATGAGGAGGTCCCAGCCTTCCTCGACCGGGTCGACGTAGCGGTCGGTCAGGCCGAGGTGCAAAGACAGCGCGGGATGCAGACGCGAGAAATCGCTCAGCAGCGGCGCGATGGCGCGTGTGCCGAACGACACCGGCGCGTTGAGCCGCAGCGTGCCGCTGACTTCGACCCCTTCGCGTGAGGCCAGCGTTTCGGCCTCGTCCAGCTCCGCGAGGATTCGCTCGGCGCTTTCGAGATAACGCCGCCCCGGATCGGTGAGCGTCACGCGCCGGGTCGAGCGGTGCAGAAGCTTGACGTTGAGCCGGCTTTCGAGCGCGGCGATATGCTTGGTCGCCATGGTCTGTGACATGCCGAGCGCCCGCGCCGCTCCCGACAGGCTGCCGAGGGCGGCAACGCGCGCGAGCACCTGCATGCCGGTAATGCGGTCGAGCATGGGTGGCTCCATCTCACACCATTGGTGTGAGAGTGTATGCTTCAATAGCCGATTATCAAACCATCGAGTTTGCCCCACCTTGGCAGTCAGAAATTCATTGGTTCAACCCCGCCTTGATGGAGCACACGCCATGATCGATCACCGCACCGCGCCCTATGGCGCCCTTCTCCTCCGCGTCAGCCTCGGCGCCATGTTTCTCGCGCACGGCCTGCTGCTCAAGGTCATGACCTTCAGCGTCGCCGGGACCGTCGGCTTCTTCGAAAGCATCGGCTATCCGGGATTTTTCGCATATCTCGTCATTCTCGGCGAAATCGCGGGCGGCGTGGCTCTGATCCTCGGCATCATGCCGCGCCTGGTCGCACTGGCGCTGGTGCCGATCATGCTCGGCGCGACCTTGCAGCACATCGGCAATGGCTGGTTGTTCTCGGCGACGGGCGGTGGCTGGGAGTTCCCGGTGTTCTGGACGGCGGCCCTGTTCGTGCAGGCTCTCGTCGGCGATGGCGCGCATGCTCTGGTGCCGACGGCGTCGATCAAGCGCGAGCCCGCGGCCGCCTGATCAGATATGACCCATACGGTGGAGGACCCAATGACCTCGGACGCCAATCACGCACCGATGATCGAGGCTCAACTCACCCCGCAGCCCATCGACCCGCGCGTCACCATCGGTCACGTGCACCTCAAGGTGGCCGACCTCGATCGCGCCCTGGCGTTCTACTGCGGCGTGCTCGGTTTCGAGCTGAAGCAGCGCTACGGAGCTGAGGCGGCGTTCGTCGCGGCGGGTGGATACCACCACCACATCGGCCTCAACACGTGGATGAGCAAGGGTGGCGCACCGCCACCACGCGGCAGCACAGGGATCTTCCACGTCGCGATCCTTTATCCGACGCGGGCGTCTCTCGCCGATGCGTTGCGGCGTTTGATCGAGGCGCGCATTCCGCTGCAGGGCGCGAGCGACCATGGTGTCAGCGAGGCGCTTTATCTCGCCGATCCCGACGGCAACGGCCTCGAGCTCTATCGCGATCGCGACGAAGCCGAGTGGCCGCGCGACGCGGACGGGCGGCTGGCGATGGACACCCGTCCGCTCGATCTCGAAGCGTTGCTCGACGAGGCCGCCTGACGGCGAAACGACAAAGCCCGGCGCTGATGTGGCGCCGGGCTTTCACGTCGAAGTCCGTATCGACGAGGGCAGATGTCGCCGTGCTCAACCGCCGCCGACCGGGTTGCCGGCGTCGTCGACGTAGGCGATGCGGATCATGTTGGTGGTGCCGGGCGAGCCGAGCGGCACGCCGGCGGTGATGAGGATGCCTTCGCCCGCCTTCACCACGCCGTGCTCGAACGCGAGCTTGCAGGCCTTGCGCACCATGTCCGACAGCTTCTCGGGGTCGCTGGTCAGAATCGAATGGATGCCCCAGACCACGGCGAGACGCTGTGCCGTGGCGTGCACGGGGGTCAGGCCGATCACCGGCAGGCCCGGACGCTCGCGGGCGACGCGCAGTGCGGTCGATCCCGTGGCCGTGAAGCACACGATGGCGGCGAGCTTCACCGTGTCGGCGATCGCATGCGCCGCCGCCGCGATGGCGTCGTGGGCGGTCGGCTGCGGCATGGTCCGCGTCGCGTGCACGAGGCTCGCGTAATTGGGATCGTTCTCCACCTGGATGGCGATACGGTCCATCATCTGGATGGCTTCGGTCGGGAACTGGCCGACCGCCGACTCCGCCGACAGCATCACGGCATCGGCGCCGTCGAACACGGCAGTGGCGACGTCCGATACCTCGGCGCGCGTCGGCACCGGCGAGGTGATCATGCTCTCGAGCATCTGGGTGGCGACGACCACCGGCTTGCCGGCCGCGCGGGCGGCCTGCGTGATGCGCTTCTGCAGACCCGGCACGCGCTCGACCGGCAACTCGACGCCGAGATCGCCGCGCGCCACCATGAAACCGTCGGCAGCCGCGATGATGGCGTCGAGATCGTCGATCGCCGACGGCTTCTCGACCTTGACCATGATGGCGGCCTGGCCATCGACCAGCTTCTTGGCTTCGAGCACGTCGTCGCCGCGTTGCACGAAGCTCAAGGCGATCCAGTCGGCGCCGAGATCGAGTGCGCAGCCGAGGTCGGCATGATCCTTCTCGGTCAGCGGCGAAATCTTGAGCAGTGTGTCGGGCAGGCTGATGCCCTTGCGGCTCGCCAGCATGCCGCCGACGATCACCTCCGCCGCGATGCGATCATCCTTGGCTTCCACCACGCGCATGCGCAGCTTGCCGTCGTCGAGCAGCAGCGTGTGGCCCGGCTCGACGCCCTCGAAGATCTGCGGATGCGGCAGGAACACGCGCGCTTCCGTACCGGCGCTCTCGTCGCGGTCGAACGAGAAGATCGACTTCTCCTTGACCATGACGCGCTCGCCGGCGAAGGCGCCGAGGCGGAACTTCGGGCCTTGCAGGTCGGCGAGCACACCGATCGGACATCCGTACTTCCTGGAAACCGAGCGCACGTCGAACATCAGCTGACGCGCGAGATCGTGCGAGGAATGGCTCATGTTGATGCGGAACACATCGACGCCGGCGAGGAACAGCCGCTCCATCATCTCGGGCGATGAGGACGCCGGTCCCAGTGTCGCTATCAGCTTAACGCGTCGGTTGCGCCGCATTGGTCTTGCCACCCTCGTCGTCGGGATCAGTCAGCCTGATCGTCCAGTCCTTGGCCTCGCCGGTATCGACCTCGAAGAAGCCGGTTCGCTTATAGCCGCGATTTGGGCAGTCCTGCACGCCCCGTATGGCGAACGATTTGTCGCTCGTGCACATGAAGTTCTTGCCGACCCATTCGCCGCCGCGATCATAGTCGACGGCATAGACGTAGATGAACCGGCTCGGCACGGCGCCCTTGAGGAGGGACTCGCAGGTCTGTGAGCCGACGTTCCACCAGCCTTCGGTGGCCCAGCCGTCCTTGTCCTGGTAGCCGATGGCGACGCCGATGCGGCTCTCGGTCGAATTGCAGAGCTTGAGATCGGCATGGGCGATCGCAGTGCTCGCGGCGAACAGGGCGGCGGCCGCCAGCAGCCTCGAACGAAGCGGGCGGCGCCGCTGCAACTGCGGTCCGGTGTCGGGGTCGGTCACGGGCAGGGCTCCGTCGTCACGCGGCAGGATCGGCAGGGACGTCAGTGCGACTCGCAAGCGAGCGCAGGGTGTCCCACCGCCACGTCCCGGGTCAACCGGATCAGTCGACCAGAATGACACGGAAGTCGTTGACGTTGGTCTGCGTCGGGCCGCACTCGACGAGACCGCCGATGGCGCGGAAAAATCCCGTCGAGTCGTTGTTGGCGAGAAGTTTGGCCGCATCGAGGCCGGCGGCCCGGGCGCGCGCCAGCGTATCTGGCAGGACCAGCGCGCCGGCCGGATCATCGGCATTACCGCCGCCGCCGTCGATGCCGTCGGTATCTCCTGCAAGTCCGCAGATGCCCGGCGCGCCGCCGAGGGCGATGGTGAGGCCGAGTGCGTATTCCTGGTTCGGGCCGCCGGCGCCGTTGCCGGTGACTGTCACGGTCAGCTCGCCGCCGGACATGATGGCGACCTTCTCGCCGCGCGACTTGGCTTCGAGCGCCAGTTGCGCGTGTGCGGCGCCGACCTCACGCGCCTCGCCCTCAAGCGCGTCGCCGAGCTGCACGACCTTGTAGCCCTGCGCCGAGACCGCCGCGGCCGCCGCCGCGATCGACGCCTTCGGCGCCGCGACCATGACGTAGCTGGAGTTCGAAAGCTTCGCGTCGCCGGGCTTCAGCGTCTCGTTGGCCGGATCGGCGAGCGCCGCGACGACGTTTGCCGGCAGCTCGAGCTTGTAGCGGGCGATCACCTCGCGGGCGTCGGCGAGCGTGGTCGGATCGGCGACCGTCGGGCCCGAGCCGATCGCCTCTGGCAGATCGCCCGGCACGTCGGAAATGGCGAGCGTCACGAGGCGTGCGGGGTGCGTCGCCGCAGCCAGCTTGCCGCCCTTGATGAGCGACAGGTGCTTGCGCACCGTGTTGATCTCGGAAATGCGCGCGCCGCAGCGGAGCAGTTGTTTCGTCAGCGCCTGCTTGTCCGCGAACGAGATGCCGGGCACCGGGGCCGACCACAGCGCCGAGGCGCCGCCGGACATCAGCGCCAGCACGAGATCGTTAGGCCCGGCGGATTTCGCCAGCGCCACTGCGCGTTGCGCGCCGTCGATGCTCATCTGGTCGGGCACCGGGTGCGCGGCTTCGAGAACCTCGATGATTTCGGTCGGCAGCTTGAAACCGTGGCGCGTGGTGACGAGGCCGGTGATGCGGTTGCCGAGCCCCTGCGCGACGTAGTGGCGCTCGGTCGCCTGTGCCATGGCGGCGGCGGCCTTGCCGGCGCCCACGATCAGAATGCGCCCGCCCTCGGGTACTGGCGGCAGATGCGGCGGCACGCAGCTTCCCGGATGCGCGGTTCTGACGGCGATGTCGTAGAGGTGCAGCAGCAGGGCGCGCTTGTCGTCCGTGCCGGGGGGCGCTGTCGTCATCGGGACGCTTGTCCTTCTCGTTGGCCGCTGTACGGCATATGCGACATTGGTCGAATGCCGTTTGTTTGCGGGATCGCCCGGCGCGCGTCAAGGCCACAGCAGGAAAGCTCCGGCGCATGCCGGTTGCCGGGCGCGACGCTTCGTGCGGCGCGATCGCGCAGTGGAGGCGTCACGGCGCGGGCGCTATAGTCGCCCGCCATGAACGAGCACGCCAAGCCGTACATTCCGCCCCTGATCGCCGGCCAGTCGGCCGAGAGCCACCGGGTGCTGCCCGGACGCGCGAACGCGGGGCTGGTGCTGCTCTGCGATCACGCCGAAAACACGCTGCCGCCCGAATACGGCACGCTCGGTCTGCCGCCGTCGGAACTGCAGCGCCACATCGCCTACGACATCGGCGCGGCGGCGGTGGTCGAGGAGCTATCGCATCTGCTCGGCGCGCCGGCCGTGCTCACCCGCTTCTCGCGACTGCTGATCGATCCCAATCGCGGGCTCGACGATCCGACGCTGGTCATGCGTCTGTCCGACGGCGCCATCATCCCGGGCAACCGCCACCTCGACGCAACTGAACGCGAGCGGCGCATCGAGCGCTGGTATCGCCCGTATCACACCGCCGTCGATGCGGTGATCGATGCGGCTCACGCCCACCACCCGCATCCGGCGCTGCTGTCGGTGCACAGCTTCACCGAGGTCTGGCGCGGCGAGATACGGCCGTGGCAGGTCGGCGTGTTGTGGGATGCCGACGACCGCCTGCCGGTGCCGCTGATCGACCGCTTCGTCGTCGATGGCGTTCTGGTGGCCGCGAACACCGAGCCCTACACCGGTCGCCTCAAGGGCGACTGCATGTGGATGCACGGAACCCAGCGCGGACTGCCGCACGCCATCATCGAGATCCGGCAGGACCTGATCCGCGATGCCGCCGGGCAGAAGGAATGGGCGGAGCGCATCGCGCGTATCCTCCGCCAGATTTCAGGCCGGCGCGGCCTCGCCCTCGACATCGGCGAGGAACATACGGGCGCGGCGCTCGCCCGCTTCGCCAGCGGTGATTACGGCCCGGTCTGACGCGCGCGTGGGGCTGGCGGGGCGGCCACGCGCAAAGGAAGAAGCGCGTGGGGCTGGCGGGGCGGCCACGCGCAAAGGAAGAAGCGCGTGGGGCTGGCGGGGCGGCCACGCGCAGGAAGCGAAGGCGAGGGGGCTGGCCCCCTCGACCCCGCACCTGGGGTTGCCAAGCGCGGTTGGCGTCACCTAATCAAGGGTGGTCAGGGGACCAGGAGATCGCTGCACATGGCCGACATCGACGACAGGACGCGCATCGAGATGGAAGCCGCCGTCTACCGCCGGCTGGTCGAGCATCTGCGCAAACGCACCGACGTACAGAATATCGACCTGATGAATCTCGCCGGGTTCTGCCGCAACTGCCTCGCCAACTGGATGATGGACGCAGCGAAGGACAAGGGGCTGGCGCTCGACAAGGATGCCTCGCGGGAGATCGTCTACGGCGAGCCCTACAAGGACTGGGTGGCGAAGCACCAGAAGGAGGCGAGCGCGGAAAAGCTCGCCGCGTTCGAAGTCAACCGCCCGAAGGAACACTGACGCCGTAAACCACCAGCGGGGGCGTCACAGCCGCTTCAGCAGT
The DNA here is from genome assembly GCA_937950105.1 of uncultured Alphaproteobacteria bacterium. GTDB lineage: Bacteria > Pseudomonadota > Alphaproteobacteria > Rhizobiales > Hyphomicrobiaceae > JAEUMD01. Next base: position 7,773 of record CALFEM010000523.1, read on the forward strand.
TCAGCCTTCTTGGTCTCGAACTCTTCCTTGGTCAGCACGCCGTTCTTGTGCAATTCGCCGAGCTTGCCGATCGCATCCATGATGTCGGACGAGACGTTGCGGCCCGAGGGCGCGGACGTGTGCGCCGGTGCCGGCGCTGCGTCCTGTGCTGCGGCAGGGGTTGGGCTGGTCGCGGCGCTCGTGCCCTTGCCTGACACGACCGGCAGGTCGGAGACGCGCACCGTGCCGTACTGGCTGGTGAACGTCATCGACCGGTCGCCGCTCTGCTGCTGCGAGAAGCCGCCGATGGCATGGTCACCCGTGTCGTAAACCGTGACGCTGCCGTCCACGTCGATGGCGAGACGCCGCGTCGCCGGGAAGTATGCGTAGCGCATCGAGTTCTGGCCGCCGGTCGAGCCGGGGCTGCCGAGATCACCCGGCCACCAGTTCGAGCCGCCACCGCCACCAACGAAAATGCTCGATCCGCCGCCATGGCCGCCACCGAATCCGCCGCCCTGGCTCTGGCTCTGGTAGCTGCCCGACATGGGCGCGGCGGTTGCGGGGGCGGCCACCGGCAGGCCGCCGGACCGCAACAGCCCGGCGATGTCCTCGGCCATGTTGGCGACGCGCGCCTTCAGAGCGTTGTTGAACATGTCGCCGATCATGATCATGCCGCCCGACGACCATTGGCCCATGCCGCCGAGCTCGGGGTGGTTGAACTGCGCCTGCGTGCCGCCGCCGTAGCTGACGGCCTGCAGCAGGGCCATTGCGGCGTCGGAGGAAAAGCCGTGGCGACGCGCGAGGTCGTCGAGCGCGCGCAGGCCGTCCGGAGTGAGGTCGGGCATGAGGGTCGGCTCTCCTGTGAAACATCTGCGCGCGGCGCGCGCGGTTGGCGCGCATATGTCGTCCGCGATCGCGCATTATCAAGCGCGAAGCGCGTCAAATCGTTCCGGCGCGCAGGTTTCGCGGCTCTCGGCACACCAAGCATGCGGGCCACACATGGCTTGCCTTATCGTTGTGCAGCGGGCCAGCGTGGTCGCGGACGGCAAAAAGCTCTGGATGGTGGCCGCGCACGCCTTGTTTCCGCCCGGCGGTGGCGCCTAGGGTCCGGGCACCAGAGCATCATCCGATCGCACGGAATTCGCCTTTGGCGATTCGGCGGTCGGATAAAGATGCTCTGGCAGTATGAAGCTGGAGGCGCTTCCATCCGATCAGTAACCGCAAGCGGTTCCGTCAGATCGGATAGCGCTCCAGAGGAGCGCCGTGAGGGACGGCGCCAAGTGCAATCACATTCACGCGGGGAGAGTGCGTCCATGACCACGCTGCAGGCTTCGACCCAGAACCAGCTTCGCCAGCTCATCGAGCAGATCGAGCGGCTCGAGGAGGAGAAGAAGGCGCTGGCCGGCGACATCCGTGACAAGTTCGCGGAGGCGAAGGCGCTCGGCTTCGACGTCAAGGTGATGAAGCAGGTGATCCGGCTGCGCAAGAAGTCGCAGACCGAGCGGCAGGAGGAGGAGAGCGTCCTCGAAGTCTACCTGCACGCCCTCGGCATGCTCGACGGCGCCCGCCTCGAGCGCGAGGCCGATGCCATGCTGGCCGCGGAGTAGCAGCGCTGTTTTTTGTTTGGCGCGGGCATGGCCCGCGCGTCCGGCGCACCGGCGCCGGGGCCCCTCGGACCCTGAAACGGCTTCGCCGTTTGAGTGTTAGCGCGCTCCGATCGCTCGGCGCCTTCCGCCGAGCGTGAATCGGCAGCGACAAACAAGAGCGTGAATCGGCAGCGCCACCCACGCGCTCCGATCGCTCGGCGCCTTCCGCCGAGCGTGAATAGGCAGCGCCAAACAAGAACGTGAATCGGCAGCGCCACTAAGAAGGTGAGCGCCCCGCACCCAGTCGGCGCTGGGCCGGGAGCGCTCGCGGTGAAGAAGGGCGTCGCCCCTTGCTCCCCCGCTTTCCGCAAAACCGCGCTGCGGATCGATACCCGACCGCACGGCTCGTCATTCGCTGGTGACATGAGCCCGAGTTTTCCGATCAGGTCAAATCGATAAATGGACTTGTCTCCATAAGGCTGCCTGATAACTTCAGGGTGTTCTGGAACCGATGCGGGCCGGCGTCGCGCTCGACAGAACCGCGGGAGGCTCGTCGTGGTTCACGTCACCCTGAAGCAACTCCGCTATTTCGACGCGCTGGCGCGGCTGCAGCACTTCGGCCGCGCGGCCGAGGCCTGCTCCGTCACGCAGCCGGCACTGTCGATGCAGATCCGCGAGCTGGAGTTGAGCCTCGGCCTCGATCTCGTCGAGCGCACGCGGGCCGGCGTGCAACTGACCGACAAGGGCCGCGAAATCGCGATGCGCGCCGCGCGCATCCTCGGCGACGTGCGCTCGCTGGTCGAGTTCGCGCAGCATTCCGAGCAGGTGCTGGCCGGCAAGCTGAAGCTCGGCGTGATCCCGTCGATCGCGCCCTATCTGCTGCCGCCGTTGCTGCCGCTGGTGCGCGGCGCTTATGGCGATCTCGAACTGCACGTGCGCGAGACGCAGACGGCGCATCTGATCGACGAACTGATCGAAGGCAAGATCGACTGCATGCTGCTGGCGCTGCCGATCGAGCATCCCGACATCCAGACACTGCCGCTGTTGCAGGATCGCTTCCTGCTGGCGCTGCCGCAAAGCGGGCGTCTCTCCGGCCTCGTGCGCGCCACGCGCGACATGATCGAGGGCGAGAAACTGCTGCTGCTCGAGGAAGGGCATTGCCTGCGCGATCAGGCGCTCGCCTACTGCAATCTGCGCGAGGTGGCCGGCGTCAACACGTTCGGCGCGTCGAGCCTGTCGACCATCGTCGAGATGGTGGCTGCGGGGTTCGGCATCACGCTGCTGCCGGAGATGTCGCTGCCGATCGAGGCGCGCGGCCGGCGGCTGCGCATCGTGCCGTTCGCCGAGCCACAGCCTTCCCGCAGCGTCGGTCTGGCGTGGCGCCGGACCAGCCCGCGCACGCGCGACTTCGAGGCGATCGGCGCGCTTTTGCGCGAGGCGTGGACGGCACAGTCGGCGGCGATCAGCGCGGCGATCGCGGACAGCGCCGGAGAGCCAGGGGCGCGGACCGCCAAGCCGGCTCGCTCGGGCGCACGACACACGAAACCCGAAATCGGGTGAAGCCCGCGGCGCAGGTTCCAATGAACGCAGCGGTTCATAAGATTAGAAACCGATGGCGACCGTGTCGAGGATTGAGCTTCGGCCGATCAGGCGCTCAGTTGCCGCTGGTCTTGACCGAGCGGCGCGTGAGCTGGCCGATCGGGTCGTGCAGCGCGTCGTCGAGTGCCGAGAGATCGACGGCCTTGCCCTGGAACTGCTGCGCGATGAGCAGTTCCATCTGCTGCTGGCCGGGGCGCAGGCGCATCGGCAACTCGTCGTCGTCCTTGCCGAGCAGTTCGAGCGTTGCCTGCACCTGCGGATGTGCGAGGCGCGTCAGTACCGGATCGTCGGCGGAGGCCGTCTCGGTGAGGAACGGCGACACCGGGAACGGGCGGTACGACATCTCGTCGGGGTGATCGTCGTCGAATTCGGGCGCCGCGACGAAGCCCGTCGACCAGCCGGCGCGCTCGATGTCGGTGAGGCTCGGCGGGGTGCCGGGGGCGGCGAGGGCAGCGGGATCGATGGCGGCGACGCGCGGCGCCTCCGGCTCGGCCTTCTTCGCGGCAGGCAGTTCGGGGGCCGGGCCGCTGCCGCCGGTCAGGCTGGCCAGCGCCATGCGGCGCGCTTCGGCGGACACGGGTTCCGGTTTCTTCACGAGCCTCGGTTCAGGCATGAACGAGGCGAGGCTGAACAGGGAGGCGAGCTTGCTGCGGTCTGCCGTCGACACGGCCGGCTGCGCGGGCACCTCGAGTTTCGGCTTCGCCGCTGGCGCCTGCGGCATCGGCTTGGGGTCGGCTGCGGCGACCGTGGTGCCGCGCGGGCTCGCGGTCCAGCCGGCGGGGATTCCGGGCCGGGTGGCGAGCTTCGGCTCGGCGACGAGACGCGGCCCGGCGATCGCGCCGTCGTCGGTATCGGCCGCGGCGACGGCCACCGGCTTGGCTGCGGGCTTTGCGGTCTCGGTTTTCCATGCTGCTGCGGGCGCCGTGACCTTGCCGGCGTCGGCGACCATGGTCGCCGTCTTCTGGCTCGCGCGCAGATCGAAGAAGGCCGCGACCTGCTGCGCCAGTTCCTGATAGCGCGACTTGGCGACGACGTAATCCTGGCGCGTCAGCGGGCGGCCATCGGGCGGCGTGTGCTTGGTATTGCCGTTCGGGAACAGCAGCGCGAGTTCGTAGCGCGGCATGCGCGGCCAGTGGCGCACGTTGCCGGTGTCGAGATGCACGAACGGCACGCCAGAGGTCGGGTAGTAGCCGACGCCGCCCCTCTCGCGCACGAGGCCCGAGTAGCGGATCTGCTTCAGCGGCACGTCAGGGAAATGGATGTCGGCGGCCTTGCCCATGACGTGGCGGCTGTTCTTGGCCTGACCGCCGCCATTACGGCGCAAGCCTTCGTTGGTGCCGGACGAGCGATAGCCGGAGATCAGGTGGATGGGCTCCTTCGAGCCGAGTTCGGCGTGGACCTCCCAGATCAGGTCGATCAGCTCGGGGTCCATGGTCGTGGCTTCGTTCTTGCGCCAGTCGCGCATCATCCAGGAAATCTTCTTCAGCGCTTCGGCGTCGCGCTTGCCGCCGCGCATGTAGGTGACGCTCAGCGTCTCCTTGGTGTGGATGTTGTAGAACGAGAGGCTGCGCTCGCCGTCGCTGCGGGCCTTGAGCGCGGACATGCCCGCGCTGCCAATGGCGATGGACGCGACCATGGCCGCGAGCAGACCTCGTGCGATCGGCATGCGAGCGCTTTCCCCGTATACGCTGCCCATGCGACCGCAACGGCCGATCCCTGTCACCGGCCGCGGGACAGAAGTCCCGCGAGGCGCGCATGAGCGAAACACTAGCGTAAGGTTAATCCCCAACCCTTAACGATGAGTAAGCCTGTCAATGGCGGCCGAATTGGGGTGATCGCGTGGCGCGCTCTGCCACCTTGGTTAAGGGGTCTATTTGTTCGCAACGCCACGTGAGCACGCGCCGTTCTCGGACGACTAGTGGCGAGCAGCGCCCCCGATCGCCCGTGCATTCTCCTCGCGCGGCGCGAAACGGCGGCGCCAGCCGCACGCGTCACGTTTGGGCAACACGCCTCGCGCGGCCAGACACAGCGACCGCTTCGCGCTGCTGCGGAAACGACATTATTTCGGCTATGGTGCGCTCCGTTCGGGTGTAACGGAAAGCGCGTGGAGTGTGGCGAACATGTCGGAGTTGACGTCAGCGGCGGTCGAGTCCGAGACGCCGGTCAACCCCTACAGCCTGCTCGCGGCCGTCAACGAATCGAGCAACACGGCGCATGGCGCCTGGCTGATCTTCCTCGGCCTCATGACCTACCTGATGGTGGCGGTGGCCGGCGTGACCCATGCCGACCTGCTGCGCGAGACACCGGTGTCGCTGCCGATCCTGCAGGTCTCGATCCAGCTGTCGCAGTTCTTCCAGTTCGCGCCCGTCATTCTCGTGCTGCTGCACCTCGGGCTCGTCTCGCAGCTTTCGTTGCTGGCCAAGAAGACGCTGGAGTTCGACCACGCGCTACGCCTGCTCGAGGCCACCGACCGGCGCACGCACCCGCTGCGTCTCGAACTCGACAATTTCTTCTTCGTGCAAGCGATCGCCGGCCCCGAGCGCTCGACCATCATGAGCGGCTTCCTGCACGGCATGAGCTGGCTGACGCTGGTGGTGCTGCCGGTGGTGCTCATCCTTTACATCCAGACCGTGTTTCTGCCCTACCACGACGTCGCGATCACCTGGAGCCATCGTATCGCGCTGCTCGTCGACATCCTGATGCTGGCGTTGATCGGCGTGTTCCTGATGCGCGCCGAGACCTCGTTCCCGCGCGCCTTCGCGCGCACCACCACCGCGCATCCGATCCGGTTCGCAATGACGGTCGGCGTGCTCGGTCTCATCACGCTGTTCTCTCTGTTCGTCGCCACCATACCGGGCGAAGCCATCGATCGCATGGGCCGCGAGGCGGCCGGACTTCGCGACGACGACGACGTGACGCGCGACTCGCGCATCCGCGGTGGCACCTGGCTCGGCTTTCTCGGCGGTCATGCCGATGGTCGCCTACTCGGGTTGTTCAGCCGCAATCTCGTCGTCACCGACACCGATCTCGTCGCCGACAAGGACGTGACCGAGGGCGAGCCGACGCTGAAGCTGCGCGGGCGCGACTTGCGCTTCGCGCGCCTCGACCGCTCCGATCTGCACCAGGCCGATCTGACCGGTGCCGATGTTTCGGGCGCGAGTTTCGTCGGCGCCGACCTGCGCGGCATCTGGCTGCAGTGTGCCGACGTCAACGAACTGCTGCTGACGGATGACCGCGCGCGGGCGCAGTGCGCGACGGCCCGCCGCGCTGACTTCTCGCGCGCCCGGCTGGAGAAGGCGCAGATGGTCGGCGTCGATCTCAGGAGCGCGCGGCTCGAGGAAGCGCGGCTGGTCGAAGCCGAGATGCCCTATGCGCTGTTGACCGGCGCCAACTTTTCCAGCGCGCGGCTCGAGAAGGCCGATCTGACCGGCGGCGTGCAGGCGCAGGGCGCCAATTTCCTCATCGCTTCGCTGCAGGGCGCGGACCTGACCGGCGCGCAGTTGCAGTTCGCGGATTTCTCGAGCGCCGGCCTGCAGGGCGCGACCCTCGACTATGCCGCCATGCAGGGTGCGGTGCTGCGGGACGCCGACCTCGAAGCCGCAAGCCTGCAACAGGCGAAGCTCTATGCGGCGGACATGTCGGGCACGAAGCTGCAGGCGTCGGACATGCGCTTTGCCAGCGTCTGGCTGACGGTGCCGCCGCCG
>CALFEM010000524.1 GCA_937950105.1 uncultured Alphaproteobacteria bacterium
AAGGGGTCAACATTGCAGTTCGATGCGGGGTCAAAGTTCCACGCCGATTGACAGTTATGGCGCAACCTGTGCGGACCCCGCGCGGGTCGACGAGTAGAATCCGGGGAGTGGCGCGTGCTGCCCGGCGTTGCAGGCACTGGAGCATTATCCGGTGGAAGCCGGTACGACCATGCGCTTTCGATCAGAACGCGCCTTGCTCTGGTATTGCCCGTCTTGGTGATGCCGCCCCGGCGTACGCTGTCACCTGTAGAGCGCTCGCTCGGCACCAGACCGAGGAACCCCATCAACTGGCGCGGGCTGTCGAACCGCGTGAGGTCACCAAGTTCCGCCATCAGAATGGAGGCGGCCACCAGATCGATGCCGCGCATCGCCTGTAATGCCTCGACCAGTGGCGCCATCGACCACTTTGGCACGAGCTCGGCAATTGCCGCTTCGAGCCGGGCGACGCGCTCGCTAGCCTGCCGCGCCGCCATGGCCAGTTCCTCGAAGGCGATACGTTGCTCGACGTGATCGAAAGTCTGCTCGGTGAGCCAGCGTGCATGCGTGGCACCCCACGTCTTCTTGCGGAGATAGATGCGGCCATAACGCAACAAGAACGAAGTGACCTGCTGACGCTTCCGAGTCTGATCCTGCGCAGCCGCCTCCCTCGCCCGAACCAGATCACGCATGGCTTCGTGCCGGGCGTCAGGAACCCAGACCGCCGTCAACTCGCCTGCGCGCAGCAACTTGGCGAGGTTCTCGGCGTCGCGACGGTTCGTCTTCACCCGATCACCTGCCTTCATTGGAATGAGCGACGGCGCCACCACGATGCACTCGTGGCCGAGATCGCCGATCCACCTGAACAGACCGTAGCCCGTGGGGCCGGCCTCGTAGCAGAACGTCAACTTCGTATAGGTCTTGGACAGCTTCGCGATCAGGCGCCGTGTCGCCTCTGCCGTGTTTTCGATCTCGCCGAGATAGCGCACTTCACCATTGCGTCCGCCTTCGGCGATAGCCACGGCATTCTTCGCCTTGGCCACGTCCAATCCGACAAAAACTTCGCTATGCTTCTCCATGGCTCGCCCTCCTTGCGTTGAGGATAGGCCCGGGATCTCCCGGGTAACCCTCGCGACTCGCATCGAGGGCGAGTCGCCTCAAGGGCGAAGACGGACATAGGGTCTTACGTTGCATCGCAGATTGTCGTGACGAAGGCAGGGATGTGAAGCGGCACGACGGTGATTGGGGTGAGAGCCCAAGCACGAGACGAGCCGACTTCTGTCGGACCGACAGCGGTTGATCGCCCCAACCGATGCTCAGCGGCGGACGATGTCCTGATAGAGTTTGATCTGTTCGCCGACTTCGCCGAAGCTCTTGACGCGCCCATGCTCCATCACCGCGCCGATATTGCAGTGCGCCTGGATGAAGGCATCCGAATGCGAGGCCATGACGACGATCGACGCAGTCTTCATGAAGGCGTCGGTGCGCTTTTTGATGCGCCCCATGAACGCGGCATCGCCGGCACCGATGCCCTCGTCGAGGACCAGGATTTCCGGATCGAAGGCCGTCGAAATGGCGAACAACAGCCGTGACAGCATGCCCGACGAATAGGTGCGGACCGGCAATTCGAGATACTCCCCGAGCTCGCTGAAATCGGCGATGTCCCCGATCGCGGCGTCGATGGCGGCGCGGTCGTGTCCGAGATACAGCCCGCGCAGAAGGATGTTCTCGTAGCCGGTGCCCTCCATCTCCAGTCCGAGCCGAGTATCGATCAGTGGCGTCACCCGGCCGTCGATGGTCATCTTGCCGCTCACTGCCGGATAAATGCCGGCGATGACACGCAGCAATGTCGTTTTGCCGGCGCCGTTATGGCCGATGAGGCCGAGGCGGTCGCCATCGACCAGTTCCATACAGACATCGCTCAGCGCATTGACGACGACCGGCATGCCATCCGCGTGCGAAAGACCGCCGCCCACGACGGAACCGATCACGCGCTTTTTCAGCGACTGACTCGATTGGCCATAGATTGGAAAACTCACGCAGACGTCGTCGAGCACCACATGCGCCATGTCACGTCCTCAAAGCCAATAGACCAGTCGATCGCGGCTGCGCGCGAACAAAATGAAGGTCATGATGCATCCCGCGACCGCCATGGCCGTGCAAACCCAGAACGACAGCATATATCCCGGCATGCCGAGCAGCGGCCCGCGAACGATCTCGATGAGATGGGAGAACGGATTGAGATCGACGACCCAATGATGGTTGGTCAAACCGTCCCGCAGCCAAATCACCGGTGTCATGAAGAATGCGATCTGCAGGATACTGCCGACGATCGGCGGAATGTCGCGAAAGCGGGCCGAGGCAATCGCCAGGAACGCCGTCATCCAGGCGACGTTGCAGATCAGGAGCAGCGCGCCAGGGATTACCCACAATGCCTCGATCGTCGGCCAGCGCTGGATAGCGACCAGGATCACTGCCGGTACGGCCAATTGGTGCAACGTCACCAGGATCTGTCGCCACAGCACTCGGAACACCACCGCCGTCGGCCCAATCGCCACCTCCTTGAGGATCGCCCCCTCGACGATCAGCGCTTGCGTGCCAGCCAGCATCGAGCCGGACAAGAAGGTCCAGATGACGAAGCCCAACGCGACGTGGGGAAGAAAAGACTCGAGCGACTGCCGCAGCAACCCGCCATAAAGCACGCCGACACCGGCCACGAACACCGCCGCCGAAATGGTGAGCCACAGCGGCCCGAGCACCGAACGGCGATACATGCGCCGGACGTCCCAGGAGCCGAGCGTCAGCCACATGTCGCGCTGCCGAATACCCTTGCCGACTTCGCGAGCCGTCGCCGAATAATCCGCCATGGTCGTTCCTGATGCCTCGCTCTCATGCGTGCAACCCGGGGCAGCACGCGCAGCTCCCCGATATCCACTCGTCCACCCCCACTCGGTCCGCAGAGGTTGCCATCACCGGCGCACGGAAGCGCTCGGCAAAAGCAGCTCATCCCGCGTTTGGATGTGGACTGTCGATGCGACCGACGCGACGGCCGAATTTAACAGTGGAGGATGACGTACAGAATCTTTCGCACAAGTGATTGAAGGCTGGCGGCCCCGACTCGGGTTTTTCTGGTGATTGCGAGGTCAACCCGAAGAGCCAGAGAAGTAAGCCACCATGACGTCCGAGGATACGCCGATTCACCGCCTTCAGGCGGTACAACTTTCTGGGGCCGCGTCAGCGACCGCCCCGGGCGGTTCTAATCCGAAAGCCCCCGGTTTTTCCGGGGGATATTTACTGGTTAGTCAAAGTTCGCCCGTTCGGCACCGAGCCCGGCCGCCCGCCAAGGCTTCAGGCATACGTGAAATAGATCGGAATATCTCTGAACCGAGGCAGTTTAGCGTCCTTCGTCGAGACGATTGCCTCGCTTTCCGCAATCGGCCAAACGATATTCAGATCCGGATCATTCCAGTAGACGCCAGCATCACACTCGGGAGCATAATAGTCTGTGACTTTGTAGATCACCTCGGTATCATTCTCCAGTGTACAAAACGCGTGCGCGAACCCTACCGGCACCCAGAGTTGCTGCCAGTTGGCGGCTGAAAGCTCGACCGCGACGTGCTGTCCAAATGTGGGCGAACCCATGCGAATGTCTACAACGACGTCGAGAATGCTGCCCCGGATAACGCGTACCAGCTTGCCCTGGGCGTGCGGATCGGTTTGAAAATGCAGACCGCGAACAACTCCCCGTTGCCGGGACAACGATTGGTTGTCCTGCACAAACTGGCCAACGATGCCGCACGTGACCGCCTCAGCTGCGTTAAAAGTTTCGGAAAAGAAACCGCGGTCATCCTGAAATCTGCTGGGAGACAGGAGGATGACGTCGGGTATCGCCATGCGGGTCGATGTAAGTTTCGTCGCCACAACTCCCCCTGTCGTGTCATGTCTGTCCTCAGATCAGGACTAGGAGTCGCCATCTAAACGATTGTCGTGCGAGCGGCAACATCAACTTCACTCTATCCAATGATGGCCCATAGTAGCACTCGGCGCCGCGAGCGGCCGGCCACAAGTATCGACTATAGAATAGTTAGCCAGGACCGCTGCGTGACAAAAAAGCCTCTCAATAGCATGATGCAACGTACCGTCGATCTGTCCAATCTCGGGCTCGAAGTCGGCAGCTGAAAGAGCGAGCTGCCGCAACGGATCCAATGCACGCGGCCTGAACCAGAACATCGAGCCTTCGAGGAAAGACAGCTCAGCGCTGTCTCCGTCGCACCCCATGCGCGTCAACAGTTCGCGGCAGCGGTGCTCGTTGCGATGCCAATACGAATCTCCACGGCGGTAGCTGCGACTCCACCCGACGATACCGGTGGTAGGAGTCTCAAACGCTCTTAGGACGGCAGCGATCGTATCCGGTGACCCGGCGAGGGCATGAAAGAAGAGCCGGCGGCGAATGTCGCCGTCGATGAGATGCGGGCTTCTCTTCGTGTGCAGCTTGAGCACCGCGTCGTAGCAATCTAGGCTGCCACTACCCAGTACTTGCAGGAACGGAGCGATGTCTCGCCCGCGGTTTTCGACCTCGTGGATTACGACGTCCGACATATTGGCGAAAAAGTCAGTGAGTTCGCCTAACCGCTCCGCCGGAGCAGTTACGTGTAAAGCCGTGCCCTGTGGCAACCAGCGTCGACATTCGGCGACCTCGACGAGCAGCTCGGGATAGAACACGTGCGCTATTACTGCCGTCCGTACCGATGTAAGCGGAGGTACTTGCGCCCCTGCGTGCCAAGCCCGCGCTCGACTTGCGAGCTTCGACACAATCAGCCGGCCGAGCGTCAGCGTCGCCAATTTTTCGGCGACATTGCGGAAATAGGCCGCCCGGAACGCACTACGGGCATTCGAGTTTGGCCGACCGTCGTGCGGTACCGACCACGACGCCGCTGTGCGTAAAGACTCACTTTGAGGTTCCGGCATCCGATACCATCACAATCTCGCATTTTCCCCGGATACTATTTCGCCTAGCGACGAGTCAACCGATGGTTTGACCAAGCTTAGCCTCGCCATCGGTACTCGGCCGGTCTGGAGAAAATTCGCATGGCATCAACATGGCCGGGCCCTCCGTGCCACCGCCGACCGACTGCTCAACATCGCCTGCTCGATGCTCCGCTCACGCTCGCTGTACGATCTTGTTCACACAACCGAAAAGCCCGCAGGTGGAGAGTCCCCCGATGTCAATCGACGCCGAGGATGTTGATGGACTGAGGCAACCCGTTCACCTGTATGCGGAAGTTTGAGATCGAATCGCCATCTGTATCGCCGTCCAAGAACGTATTCGTGCCGTCGTTACTTAGCAGCAGTTCCCCGGCGACGTTGCCGAAAGAACTGACCAGGGTGAAGTTGTCGTTCGACGGTCCGCCAATGATCGCATCGATGGCGGAAAGATCGATGACATCACCCGGCTCGAAGTCGGAAATGATGTCACCGCCGGCGGCGCTGACATTGTCGAAAACAAATGTGTCGTTGCCCGCTCCGCCTGCGAGAATGTCGGCCCCCTCCCCGCCGTTGAGTATGTCGTTGCCATTCTGGCCCATCAGTAAATTGTTGCCCGTATCGCCGGTCAGGGTGTCATCGAAAATCGAGCCCGATACGTTCTCAATGTTCAACAGCTGATCGCCAGCAGCATGCCCGCCACTGTTGACGCCCGTCGACAAGTTGACAGAGACGGCGGCGTTGGAAGTTCCGTATCCTGCGCTATCGACGTCGTCGCCGCCGTCGATCACATCTGCGCCGGCCTCTCCCACCAGCCAGTCACCCCCCGATCCGCCTTCAATCGTGTCTGCGCCATCCCCGCCTCGCACGATGTCGTGACCGGACTGCCCCCAAAGCCAGTTGTCTAGCCCGTCGCCTGTCAAATGGTCATCGAAAATCGAGCCCGATACGTTCTCAATGTTCAACAGCTGATCGCCAGCA
>CALFEM010000525.1 GCA_937950105.1 uncultured Alphaproteobacteria bacterium
AAAGAGGAGAGGAAGCGCGTTGTCGAGCTCGTATGCGAGGAGGCGAAGGGCCGCTGCATCGTGATCGCGCACACCGGCCATCACTCCGCGCACGAGACGATCGAGCTAACGAAGCACGCCGAGAAGGCCGGCGCCGATTTCGCGATCCTGATGACGCCCTACTACCCCACTGCAAGCGAATCCTCGATCTTCGAGTGGTTCAAGTACGTGGCCGACCGCGTCGACATCGGCATCTGGATGTTCGACACGCCGTTCTCCGGTACGCAGCAGCTCTCGCCGGAGGTGACGGCCCGCATCGCCGGTCTCGTCAACATCTGTGGCGCGAAGATCGCGCGGCCAGTCGAGCATTATGCGGCAGTGCGCAATCTCGTTGGAGACAGCATCGTACTGTCGAGCCCGATCGAGGGCGAGTTTCTCAACATGATCCGCGACCAAGGCCAGCGCGTGCACCAGTCGTCGGCCTCGCCCTATCTGCTGCAGTCGGCCGCGCGGCAGCCAATCCGCGCGTACGCCGAGCTGGCGCTCGCGGGCAAATTCGCGGATGCACAGTCGATCTCAGACAGCCTCAAGGCTGCGCGGGCGATAGGGCGGAAATGGACGGTCGAGCCGTTCCACCGCCACAAGCTGATCCCGATCGCAGCGATCAAGGCGTGGAGCGAGCTGCGCGGTATGGCCGGCGGGCCGGTGCGGCCGCCACTGCCGCAGCTCACGAGCGCGGAGCGCGCCGAGCTTCGTGCCGACGTCGAGGCGACAGGCATACTCGACGACGAAGCGCGCCAATCAGCGGCGGAGTGAGGAAGACAGCGATGCGAATTCTCTCACTTCTCGCGGCTCTGGCAACGGTGCTCGGACTAGCGAACGACGCCCACGCACAAGCCTGGCCCACACAGCAGATCAAGATCATCGTGCCGCTCGCACCTGGCAGTGTCACCGACATCCTTTCGCGTGCGATCTCGGACAGGCTGGCACGGGCCTGGGGGCAGACGGTGATCGTCGAGAACCGGCCCGGCATCGCGGGAACGGCGAGTGTCGCCAAGGGCGCGAGCGACAATCACACCATTCTCATGACGTCGAACGGACATGCCGTGCTCGGCGTCATGAACAAGAACTTGTCGTTCGACCCGCTTGCTGATTTCGTCGGCGTATCGCAGGTCGCCTCGGTGCCCTTCATCTTGATCGCCTCTCCGACCTTCGAGGTGAAGACCATGAAGGAACTGATCGACGCCGCAAAGGCGCAGCCCGGCAAACTCAACTTCGCCTCGCCCGGCCTCGGGACCTCGGCGCACATCCTGTCTGAGCTGTTCAAGAGTCAGGCGGGGATCAACGTCGTGATGGTGCCCTTCAAGGGTGCACCGGACGCGCATATGAGCGTACTGCGCGGCGACGCGCAGATGTTCTTCTCCGCCGTGAATATAGGGCTCGAGTACATCGCGGCCGGGAAGGTGCGGCCGATCGCGATCATCGCTCGTGCCCGCCATCCCAAGCTGCCCGATCTGCCGACGATCGCCGAAGCCGGCATTCCGGGCTTCAGCTACGATGCGTGGTTCGGCGTCCTGGCTCCGTCGGCGACACCCCGGCCGGTGGTCGAGCGCATGGCGCGCGACATCGCCGCGATCATCGGCGAGGCCGACGTCAAGGCTAGCCTCGAGCGGCAGGGGCTGCAGCCGATCGTTGTCGGTCCTGAGACCTTCGATCGGATGCTGCGCGAGGACACGGTCCGCTACTCCCAGCTGTTCCGCGACATCGGTATCGGGGCGAAGTAGTGCGGGTGATCTGCCCGCGTCGCTGTGCGGCAAAGAACGTCGCCGACAGCAGTAGGTGTCCGACGCAGCTGCCGGCCGGGCTATCGCCCGGCAATTTCGTAGATCTCGTCAATTCGTCCCGACTGGTCCAGCTGCCGGACGAACCGATCGTCGACGGCGTCCTCGAGCTTGAGCTGCAGCACGCGCGGATCATGCAGCGCCATGATGCGGCGCATGTTGTTCATTGCTTCGATCGACGGGTAAGGCTTGCGCTCAACGTAGCGCCTGAATGCAGTGAAGGCAGCCTGTACCGCGCCCGGGCTGTCCAACCGCAAGCGCCGCGCGAGCGTCGCCAACACGACCTCGCGGTTGGCCGCAGCCAGTGAGTACGCTGCACCCTCGATGGACGCTTCGACGGCATTCGCCACGAGTTGGTGTCGATCGCGGATCAACGTGCCGATCACGGCGAATCCGCTCTGGGAGCCCATGATGTTGGCCGGATACATATCGAGCAGCACCGAGTATCCCTCGAGCTCGAGCTGTCTTGCGCGGCCGGGATCGAATGTCGATGCATCGATCGCGCCGCTTCTCATGGCGTCGAACAGACGCGCGAGGTTGCCCACCGGGACGAACTGAAGTCCGTGATTGGCGATATCAACGCCCAGATGCTCGAGCGCAAGCATGGCCTGGATCCAGAAGCCCGTGCCGACCGTGAAGACTCCGAGGCGCTTGCCTTTCAGATCCGCAATGGAATGGATGCCGCGACGCGCCATCAGTACCTGGGTCGATCGCGGCGCATAGATGGGGAACAACATCTTAAGATTGCGCCCCTGGCTCACTGCATTCATGATGGCCGGGACACCGAGTATTCCGAACTGTACCTCGCCTGTGATCCGGCTTGCGACGCCAGGAGCGTCGTCACTCACGAGCTCGGCATCGATTCCCCGCTTGGCGAAGAGACCCTGCTCGACGGCGATCCAGAAGGGAAGATTGGCGGGCAGATCGACCGCTTGCAGGATCTTGATTGTCGTTCCTGCCGAAGCGGAGGATGCGAGCAGGGCTAAGATTGCAAGTACCTGCGCGATCCTTCTGATCAGAGCTTTCAGCATGTGCCGTGTCTCCTCTGGACGCTGCGTCGCATGCCCCGATGACTTACGCTCGCACGATCGAGCAGCGTTGCTTCAGTGCTTGCCTTATCAAGCGGGCTTCGACATCGGCTGCTGCCCTTCTTCGATGTAGAGCGACTGGCTGGCTCGTGCGCCGTCCTCAAACACGGTGAGGCTCGGCGTCGTGCCCGGCAGGCCGAGCTCGGACCATCGCTCCGCCACCTTGTCGTAGATGCCCTTGCGCAGCGTCGTGCGCACCGAGAACGTGTTGAGATAGCGGTGATCCTTGCACGCGTTGATCAGGACGCGTGATCCGTAGGGCCGCGTCTCCGGCGGGTTCTTGGACGGGTCGAGCGGCGTCGACCACGAGTTGCGCTGGATGTCGATGTCGCCGACCGGCGAGCAGCGCGTCGACATCGCCCAGATCACCTGATCGGTGTCGGTTGGATCGAGGTCATGATCGACCACGACGATGAACTTCGTGTAGTAAGCCGATCCCGGCATGCTCGACGCCAGCGCCAGCACCTGCGTGACATGGCCGGCGTATTTCTGCTCGAGCGACACAACCACCATGCCGAACCCACCGGCAGCCGCCGGATGCGAATAGACGCCGTGGATGCCGGGCACGCCGAGCTTGTCAAAGTCGTCCCAGATCTTGGCGCTGCGGATGATCGAGAAAAAGCCGCTCTGCTCACAGCTCGGATAGTCGGCCATCAGCGCGTTGGTGAGCACGGGATCGTTGCGGAAGTGGACCGCCTTGATCTCGACCAGCGGGCACCGGTCTTCCGGCTTGCCGTAGTATCCGGTGAACTCGCCGAACGGTCCCTCCGCCTTCATCGAGTTGGGGTTCAACACGCCCTCGACCACGATCTCGGCATTGGCGGGGATCAGCAGGTCCGTGACCTTGCCCTTCACGACCGGGATGGCTTCGCCCTTGATGCCGCCGGCGTACTCGTACTCCGACACGGTCTTGGCGAACGACTGCGAGCCGACCAGCATGAACAGGGGATCGACGCCCCAACACGCGGCAACCTCGATCGGCTTGCCGGCGTCCCACGCCTTCTGAATGTGCAGCCGCGCGTCCTTCCCGGGTGAGAGATATAGCCCCGCCGTATTCTTGCCCTGGATCATCATCCGGTAGGTGCCGACGTTGAGATAGCCGGTCTCGGGATCTTTCGTGATGACGCAATCGGCGGTACCGGCGTAGCGGCCGCCGTCTCGCGGCCAGTGTTTCGGAATCGGCAGCTTCGTGAGGTCGATCTGATCACCGGTCCATGTGTTCTCGAAGAACTGCGCGTCCTTCGCGGTGACTTCACGCGGAGGCGTACGGCGCTTCAGCTTGTCCTTGGTGCGACGGATCAGTTCCACCATAGGCGTATCGGGATGCTCCTCAAGCGTCAGGGCGATGCGGCGCACGGATGGGCCCAGCACGTTCCACAAGTGGCGCATGCCAACCTTGTCGTCCTCGAAGCCGCTGGTCTTGTTGAACAACACGGCTGGCGACGGCTTCTGTTTGGCCAGCAGGTAGCCGATCGCGCTCATCTCCTCGTCGCGCTCGACCGGCTTTTCCACGCGAACGAGCTCGCCGATCTCCTCGACGCGGTCCAGCCACTCGCGCAGGTCCTGGATCGGGCGGTTGCGTCCGCCAAGGCGCGATACATCGTTCATGGCCGATCCTCCGATGTGCAAGACTATGGGGTCTTGATGCCGGCTTCCCGAATGACCGGTAGCCAGTAGCTCTTTTCGGCCTTCAACAAGGTCGCGAGCTCGGCCGGTGACGAGCCGACCGGAATGAAACCGAGATCGCTCAGCCGTTTGGCGTTTTCCGGCCGCCGCACCGTCTGGGCCATCACGGCGCTCAATTGCTCCGCCGTCTTGGCAGCGAGGCCAGCAGGGGCATAGGCGGCGAACCAGCTGACGCTGGCGATATCGACGCCAGCCTCTGTGAACGTCGGCACCTCCGGCACGAACGTCGAGCGCGTGCGACCGGACGTGGCGATGATCCGGATATTGCCGGCTCGATGCTGCTCCACCTGGTCCGGCAGCGCCGAAAACAGCATCGGAAGCTGGCCGGCGACGACATCGTTCAATGCCAGCGATGTTCCGCGGTAGTGCACCGGCGTGAACTTGATGCCGGTCTGCGTCGCCAGCTTGACGCCCATGAGGTGAAGGCTCGAACCCGCGCCGGGCGTTCCGTATGTGGCTTTCGCCGGGTTCGCTCTCACTTCAGCCAGGAGCTCGGCCATGTTCTTTGCGCTCAGCCCCGGACCGACGGCGAGGGCGAGATCCTGGCTCACGAGGTGTGAGATCGGTGTCAGGTCGGTCTCGGTCTGATAGCCGGCGCTTGGATTGTAGGCCGGGATGATGACGACGGGGGCCGTCGGAGATATCAGCAACGTGCTCCCGTCCGCTTCCGCCGCGATCACGGCGCGAACGCCGGTGATGCCGCCCGCCCCTGATCGGTTCTCGACGACAACGGTTCTGCCCAGGCTTGCTTGCAGCCCGTCGGCAACGATGCGCGAGACCGTATCGCCAGCGCTACCCGCAGGGAACGGGTAGATCAGCCTGATCGGACGTTGTTCGGTTTGGGCAGCGACTGGCGCCGGGGCCATCGCCAGGAGGACGGTTGCGGAGAGCACCAACGCAGCAAGGATGCGCCCGGTACCAGGCCATCGGTCGGCTGTCGCGGGACCGTGCTGGGATGGCAGTGAGGGCCCGATGCTTCCGTGACGCTCGCGTTGATGTAGAGCTCGATCTCGCATGCGCCTCGCTCCTCTTTGCTCTTCGGTACAGTCTGAACGGGCCTCCGGCCCGCCGATTTATCAAGGCGGGCCGATCACCATCACGGCATCCAGTGCGACGACCCCGCGCCCTGCGGGGAAGACCGCAAGCGGATTGATCTCGATCTCGGAGATCTCGGTGTTGGCGAGCATCATGCCCGCGATGGTGCTCAGCGTTCGGACGAGTGCATCGACGTCGCTCGGCGGCCGGCCGCGCGCGCCGGCGAGAAGCGATCGTCCCTTCAGCTCGGAAATCGCGACCTCGATGCCCTGACGACCTGCATTGCAGGGTACCGTCTTCGTGTCTTTCAGCGTCTCGGCCCAGATTCCGCCGAGCCCGACGAGCAGCACCGGCCCCCACGCCGGATCGCGCCTAGCTCCAACGATCATCTCGATATGGTCGCCTTCCGTCATCTGCTCGACCAGCATGCCCTCGAGCCTGAGAGCAGGCAGCTTCGCACTGACATTCATTGCGACGCGCTCCCAGGCGGCCGACAGGTCACGATCGTTACGGATACCCAGTGCAATGCCGCCGACATCGCTCTTGTGCATCAGCGTAGCGGCTTGTGCTTTCAGCACCAGCGGATAGCCGATCTCACATGCGACCGCCTTGGCCGCAATTGGCGTGGTGGCGAGCCGGCAGCACGGTACCGGGATGCCGGCTGCTGCAAGAAGCGACTTGACGTCGTGCTCGACGACCGGTCCCGCACGCCCTTTGACATCGCCGATCGAATTGCCCGGCTGCGCCGCATGGCACGGTTCACGCTGCACGTGCCGGGCCGCCCGTGCCAGGCATGACCAAGCCCGCAGCGCCCGGTCGACGGAGCGAAAGTACGGCACGCCCGATGCCCGCACATCGCTGACGACGGCAGCATCGAGTTCCGCGCCGTCACCGAGAAATGCGAGTGCCGCTGGCTTATCTGCGGCAGCAAGCGTCGGCCGAAGTGCATCCCACTTGCCTCTTTGCTGCGCCGGACCTCCGCCCATTGCGGCGACGATCAAGCCGCCGACATTGGGATCTGACAACACAGCCTGCGCCGCAACAGCGAACAATGCCGGGTCACGCATGGCTTGCGCCGTTACATCGAGAGGATTGTCCACCGTTGCGAAGGTTGGAAGCCGCTGCTCGAGCACTTGTACGGTCTCGGTATCGAGTCGGGGCAGCTCGAGCCTTATCTCCTCTGCAAAATCGAGCGCCACGCCACGCAGTGCGCCAGAGTTGGTCACGATCGCTGGCCCCCGCGCATGCGGGTGCGGATAGCGCGCCAGGATGCTCGCGACATCGAACAGCTCATCCAACGACGGCACCAAGACGACACCCGCTGCGGCGACACACGCCGACATCACGGCATGGTCGCTCGCCAACGCTCCCGTATGGGTCTGCGTCGCTTCGCGTGAGCGCTCCCCGCGACCGACGTGAAGCATTGCAATCGGTTTACCGAGTTGATTTGCCCGCTCGGCCTGCTGCAGGAAGGGTTGAGGATCCGTGATCTGTTCAAGAAGCAGCGTGAACATCGAGACTGCCGGATCGGGCAGCAGGTGCTCGATCAGGTCGGTGGCGGAGAGTGCGGCCTCATTTCCGGTCGCCAACGCGTAGGCGACTGGCGTCCCGCGCCCAGTGAGGGCCATGCGGACATTTCCTGCCATGGCTCCGCTCTGCGATATCACGCACGCTCCCGGTCGGTTCTCCTTCTCCACTCTGACCGGCTCGAAAGTAAGCGGGAGGCCATCGACGAAGTTCACGAGGCCGAGGCAGTTCGGCCCCATCATAACCATGCCGGCGTGGCGTGCCGTTGCCGCCAGCGATGCCTGCTGTGCGCGCCCGGCCTCGTCGATCTCGCCAAAACCCGCCGCGAACACAACCACGGCGCCCAGCTTGCGCCGGACGCAAGCCGCCATCGCATCGGCCACCGCATGCGCTGGAACCACCAGGAGGGCGACATCGATACCCTCCGGCAACTCGTCGATCGACGCGCGACAGGTTCGGCCGTCGATCCTTCCGCTGTTCCGGCTGACGAGGTGAAGGTTGCCGTCGAATGCCGAGCCTGTAATGTTCGTAAGCGCGTTGTTGCCGATGGCCAAAGGCTCGGCTGATGCGCCCACGATGGCGACCGATCTTGGCTTCAACAGGCGGTGAATGCTGGGTTTCATCGACAATTGCCGCCAAGCTATGGACTGGAGGGCACCGTGAGCCGATCGCGCAGCTCAGGCATCGCGTTTGTAGGCACCCAATCCCGGTCGATAAGACTTCTCGTCGAGGAACTGGCTCATGCCCTTCTGCGCGCCCCGCTCCGGATCGAGCAGCTTCGACTGGTCGTTCTTCGCGCCGAGATAGTCGAACGCGTTCTCCCAAGACATCTCGCGAACGCGGTGATACGCCGTCTTGCAGGAGCGCAGGACGAACGGATTTTTCTCCATCAGCTTGTGCGCCAACGCTTTCGTGCGCGCCTCCAGCTCAGCGGCTGGCACGGCGAAATTCACGAGCCCGATTTGCTCGGCGCGCCTTCCATCGAAGGGATCTCCGGTCAGGATGTAGTAGAGCGCTTGGCGCTGTGCCAAAGCCATCGCAACCGATTTCGTCACGATGCCCGCGGGGATGATGCCCCAGTTGATCTCGGACAGACCGAACTGGGCATCCTCATTGGCGATCGCCAGATCGCATGCCAATAGAACCTGGAAGGCTCCGCCAAAGCACCAACCGTTGACCATGGCGATCGTCGGCTTGGGGTAGGCCTTGTACTCAATTTTCAGTTGGCATGGGACTCGAACAGTGATTCAAGCTG
>CALFEM010000526.1 GCA_937950105.1 uncultured Alphaproteobacteria bacterium
CGGCGACCACCGAGATCTACACTCTTGCCCTACACGCCGCTCTTCCGATCTATGCCGGCTGCGGCGCATCGGCGCTGTTGGCGAGCGCGCCGGACGCGCACGCCCACGCACAGCACGCGACAACCGCGCGTACCCAACGCAGCGGGCGCCGATTCAGCAGCCTCATGCTCGCGTCACCCCGCCTCGATGCCTTGCGGCACGGCCCTCGCCGCGCCTGCTCAGGCTCCACCCGTTGTTTCATGCCTCGATCTTATAGATGTATTTGGCGGAAATGGGATAACGCCGTCACGCGCCGGAACGTCTGCGGAACGGCAGCGCCAGCGACCACGACAACCGACCCGGTCCATCATGCTGATATTCCGGCAATCCGATGGTCATGCCGCGATGGCCGTCGCGCGGCTGCGGCGTGTAGGTGCGGAACAAGCGGTCCCAGATCGACAGGTTGAACCCGTAATTGCTGTCGTGTTCCGCGCCGTAGACGGAATGGTGCACGCGGTGCATGTCCGGGGTGACGATCGCCAACCGCAGCAGGGCGTCGAGGCGCGGCGGCAGGGCGACGTTGGCATGGTTGAACATGGCGAGACCGTTGAGGATGATCTCGAACACCAGCACCGCCTCGGGCGAGGCACCGAGCGCCAGCACGCAGGCGATCTTCCACAACATCGACAGGCCGATCTCGACCGGATGAAAGCGGATCGCCGTCGTCACGTCGATGTCGCGGTCGGCATGGTGCATCTGATGCAGGCGCCACAGCACCGGCACCTTGTGCGCGGCGAGATGCTGGAACCAGATGGCGAAGTCGAGCACGACGACGGCAATCAGAATCTCGACCCACGCCGGCCACGACACCTGATTGAGCAAGCCCCATCCGTTCTTCTCGGCAATGGCCGCGACCGCCACCGCCGCGAGCGGCACGGCGAAGGCGGCCATGGCGCGGATGACCAGACTGCCGATGACGACGATGCTGAGATTGGTCAGCCAGCGCGGGCCTTTCGCCATCGTCAGTTCGCGCTTCGGCAGCATCAGCTCGGCCAAAGCCATGATTGCGAAGACGCCGAGAAACACCGAAAGGCGGAGTGCGGTTTCACTGATTTCGGGGAGTTGCATGTCTGATCCGTGACGTGGTTTCGCAAACACTATAAGCACTGCCACGCGCCGGTGCGTCACAGTCGGGTGATCTGTCGCAGCGCCTGCTGTTACGCTCGAGCCGACGACGAGGACCGATGCCGCACCCCGAGTTCGTGATCGATGCGCCGCCAGCGTTGCCGCCCGTCGCCCGGCTGTTGCTCGCACACGGCGCGGGCGCGCCGATGACCAGCCCGTTCATGGGTACCATCGCTCAACTGCTCGCCGCGCGCGGGCTCGAAGTCCTGCGTTTCGAGTTCTCGTACATGGCCGCGCGCCGCGATGGCGGCAAGCGCCGCCCGCCGCCCAAAGCCGAAACGCTGGCCGACGAATACCGGGCGGCAGTTGCTGCAGCAACGGAGCGGCAAGCAGCGCGCCCCTCGACTCCGCTCCTCATCGGCGGCAAGTCGATGGGCGGGCGCGTGGCGAGCCTCGTCGCCGACGCGTTGCATGACAAAGGCCACATCGCCGGCCTCGTCTGCCTCGGCTATCCGTTTCATCCGACGGCCAAGCCGGAGCAATTGCGTACCGCGCATCTCCAGACGCTGACGACACCGGCGCTCATCGTGCAGGGCGAGCGCGATCCGTTCGGCTCACGCGACGAAATCGATGGCTACAGCCTCTCGCCGCGCATCGCGTTCCACTGGGCCGGCGACGGCGATCACGACCTCGGTCCACGCGGCGGCAAGGGCTTCACGCGGCGTGGCAACCTCGAAGCCGCCGCCGACGCCATCGCCACCTTTGCCGCAGCTCTCTGAGCAAGCGCATCAGGATCAAGCGAGTGAGGCGCCGCGTTGGGTTATCATCGCGGTGCGGATCCAAAACCGGAAAGCGGCAGCCCATGGAAACCTTCGAGTTGTTTCAGCGCATGTCGGCGGCGCTGGCCATCGGGTTGCTGATCGGCCTCGAGCGCGGCTGGAAGGAGCGTGAGGATCAGGAAGGCATGCGCTCTGCCGGCTTTCGCACGCATGCGCTGGCGGGCCTTCTGGGAGCGTCGTGGGGCGCGATCGCACTGCGGCCGGGCCTCGACGCAGCTGTCCTGCTCGGCCTCGCATTCGCCGCCTTTTCGTCTGCCATCATCCTCTTTCGCTATCGCGAATCCGGTCACGAGGGCACCTTCGGGGTCACCTCGGTGGTCGCCGCCATGCTGGCCTTCGCACTCGGTGCGCTCGCCATGCTCGGTAATCTGCAACTCGCGATCGCGGCCGGCGTCGCCACCGCCGCTCTCCTCGCCCTGAAGCGCGCCATGCACGACTGGGTGCGGCAGTTGACCTGGGTGGAACTTCGCTCCGGCCTGGTGCTCGCCACCATGACGTTCATCCTGTTGCCATTGCTGCCGAACCGAGAGGTGGCGGAGCTCGGCGGCCTCAACCCGTATGAACTCTGGCTGATGACGGTGATGATCGCCGCCATCTCGTTCGCCGGCTACGTGGCGGTGAAGGTCGCCGGCAACACGCATGGGGTCATCCTGACGGGCATCGCTGCCGGCCTCGTGTCGTCCACCGCCGTCACCATGACGCTGGCCGAGCGGGCCAAGGAACGCCCCGAGATGACGCGGCTGTTCACGGCCGGAGCATTGCTCGCCGGCACCACCATGATGCTGCGGGTCCTCGTGGTCGTGTTCCTGCTCAACAGTGCGCTCGCACGCCCGCTCGCGGCACCGCTCGCCGCCGCAGCACTGGCGACCGCGCTCTTCGCGGCACTTCTGATGAAGAATGAAAGACGCGACGGCAACGGCGACGGAGCGCCGATCGATCTGAAGAACCCGTTCGATCTTGCGACCGTCCTGAAGTTCGGAGCGCTGCTGGCGGCCATCACGCTTGCGACGAAGCTCGTCTCGGGCTTCGCGGGCGGGCAAGGCCTGATCGGTCTCGCCATGCTCTCGGGGATCGGTGACGTGGATGCCATGACGCTCGCCATGACCCGGCAGGCGGGTAACGGCGTCGACATGACCCTCGCCGTGCAGGTGATCGCCGTCGTCGTCGCCGTCAACACCATCGCCAAAGCCGTGCTGGCGTGGAGCGCGGGCGGGAGCGGGCCGGGCCGCCTGATGCTCACCGGCGCCGCGATCGCCATCCTCGCCGGCGCCGCGGCACTGCTGGCGGAGCGCCAGCTGTTCGGCTGAGCACGCCTACACCGCCTGCTGGCGCGCGGTTGCCGCTCGTTCCAGCGCCGCGCACACGAGCTTGTCGAGGCCCAGCGCTTCCGCCAGCAGATCGAGGAAGCGGATTTCCTCCGACACCACGCGGCGATCGCTGGCCGCGACCTCGGCCGCCAGAACATAGGCCGTCTCGCGCAGTCGCTCCGGCAGGCTCGCCGTGACGAGATCGAGCACACGCCGCATGCCGCCCTCCTTGCCGAGGATGGCGCCGCACTCCTGGCTCTCGTGCAGAAGCCAGTTGCTGTCGAAATCGCGGAACGCCGGCAGTTCCTTGACCACCGAGCCGATGCGCGACAGCTCGGAATCGGAAATCGTGCGGTCGACGGCCGAAACCGTGATCATGGCGTAGATCAGAGCCTGCTCCGGCTTCAGCGGCGTATCCATGGTTTCCCTTCGTCTCCCGTCAGCCCGTCGTGCAGGCCGCCTCTATGTAGCCTCTCGACAGCGCTCCGCAAGCGTTGACGCGGCACCGTGCCGCCCATAGGGTGCCGCTCCTTTCGCGCTTCGCCCGGCTGCTCCGGGCCTCCATCCTGCTGAAAGACCGACCGATGACCGCGCCTGCCGTCGCGCCTGCCGATGCCGCTCTCGCCGCCGCCCTCGCCGACACCAAGGCCTGGCCATTCGAAGAGGCGCGCCGCCTCGTCAAGCGGCTGGACAAGCTGCCGGGTGGCGCCGACAAGATGGTCATTTTCGAGACCGGCTATGGTCCATCGGGCCTGCCGCATATCGGCACCTTCGGCGAAGTTGCGCGCACGAGCATGGTACGGCACGCCTTCGAGGTGCTCACGGGGCGCAAGACGCGCCTCATCTGCTTCTCCGACGACATGGACGGCCTGAGGAAGGTGCCGGACAACGTGCCCAACAAGGAGTTGCTGGCGACGGCGCTCGACAAGCCGCTGACCTGCGTGCCCGATCCGTTCGGCACACATGAAAGCTTTGCCCATCACAACAACGCGCGGCTCAGGGCATTCCTCGACCAGTTCGGCTTCGAGTACGAGTTCTTCTCGGCGACCGAATGCTATCGCTCGGGGATGATGGACGCGACGCTCCTGAAGATGCTCGCGGTGTACGACGAGGTGATGGCCATCATCCTGCCGACGCTCGGGCCTGACCGGCAGGCGACCTATTCGCCGTTCCTGCCTGTCTCGCCCGTCTCCGGCAAGGTGCTGCAGGTGCCGATGATCGCGCGCGACGCTGCAAAGGGTACCGTCACCTACATCGAGCCCGACACCGGCGAGACCATCGAGACGCTGGTGACGGGTGGCCGCGTCAAGTGCCAGTGGAAGGCCGACTGGGCGATGCGCTGGACCGCACTCGGCGTCGATTATGAAATGGCCGGCAAGGATCTGATCGACTCGGTCACGTTGTCGTCGCGCATCTGCAAGGCGCTCGGCGGCACGCCGCCCGAAGGCTTCAACTACGAACTGTTCCTCGACGAGAAGGGGCAGAAGATTTCGAAGTCGAAGGGCAACGGCCTGACCATCGAGGAGTGGCTGACCTACGCCTCGCCCGAAAGCCTGTCGCTCTACATGTTCCAGAAGCCGAAGGCGGCGAAGCGGCTCTACTTCGACGTGATCCCGCGCACGGTCGACGAATACCTGCAGTTCCTCGCCGCCTATCCGGCGCAGGAGGCGAAGGCGAAGATCGACAATCCGGTCTGGCACGTGCACGGCGGCAATCCGCCAGAGGCCGAACTGCCGATCACGTTCGCGCTGCTCCTCAACCTCGTCGCCGCTTCGAACGCGCACGACAAGGACGTGCTGTGGGGCTTCATCCGCCGCGTGGCGCCGGGCGCCACGGCCGAGGAGCATCCGCTGCTCGATCATCTCGCCGGCTATGCGGTGCGCTATTACGCGGACTTCGTCGCAACGAAGAAGACGTTCCGCGCCGCCGACGACGTCGAGCGCGAGGCGCTGACGGCGCTCTCCGACGCGCTCGCCAGGGCGCCGGCGAATGCCACCGCCGAGCAGTTGCAGGGCATTCTCTACGACGTCGGCCGCACCATCCCGCGCTATCAGGATTTCGCCGCCAAGGGCGCCACGCCGGAGAAGCCCGGAGTTTCGAGCACGTGGTTCAACGCCATCTACAACGTGCTGCTCGGCGAGGAGAAGGGGCCGCGATTCGGCTCGTTCATCGAACTCTACGGTGTCGACAACACCCGCGCGCTCATCGCCAAGGGACTTGCGGGCGAACTGGTGACCAAGGCGTGACACGGCCATGCAGCGGCGCAGCCACGACGACGGTCGCTCGCTCGCAGCCTTCATGGACCGCATCCATGTCGTTTGCCCATCGTGCGCACGCTGCGCACTGGTGACGATGACCGCGAAGGCGATCGCGCCGGGGTTGTCGGTTCTGCCTGGTCGCCTGACCTGCACGCACTGCGGCGGCAGCCGCACGCAGCGCCTGCCGCCGCGCACGATCGCGAGCTACGCGATCTACAAGGACGGCCGCGATCCGCTGTTCGGACTGCCGCTCTGGCTCGTGACGCGAACGCGGCATGGCCTGCTGTTCGCTTACAACGAGGAGCATCTGGCGGTGCTCGAGGCGTTCGTCGGGGCGACGCTGCGCGAGCGTCACGCGATGCCGGCGACATTCGTGCGCAACAAGACCCTGCAGTCGCGCCTGCCGCGCTGGATGAAGCTCGCCGCCAACCGCGGCGACGTTCTGAAGTCGCTGGCGCACCTGCGCGCGAAGGCAGCAACCGACTGATAATGTCGGCGCACGCCACCGTGTCAGGCGTCGGCGTCGATCGTGCCGCTTGCGCGCTTCGTCCAGTTCTCGATCGCATCTTCCATGCGCGCCATGTACTTGACGTGCGGCGGGCGCACGTCGTGCACGAACAGCTCGCGGCGCACGGCGGCGTTGGTTCCCGTGAGATAGACCTTCACGCCGCGCTTCTCCGCCTTGCGCAACGTCCCGTGCATGGTGCGCGCCGCCGTCGAATCGAGCACCGGCACGGCGCTGAAATCGACGATGAAGGCCTTGTGAGTATCAGCGATCTTGTCGAGCGCCGCGCCGAGCGTCGCCGCCGCGCCGAAGAAGAACGCACCAGAGATACGGTAGGCGGCAATGTCAGGGTGATCGGCGAGCATGGCATCGAATGGTGTGTTGGCGCGCGCGGCACCGTCGGCCTGATCCTCGGAGACGAGGCCGTCGTGACGTTCGATGCCGGTCGCCTGCGCCATGCGGTTGACGAACACCACGGCGCCGAGCGCGAAACCAACGACGATCGCCTCTGTCAGGTCGCGGAAAATGGTCAGGAACAGCGTGGTCAGCACAACCAGCGCATCGCCGCGTGAAGCCGTGACCAGCGTCGCCAGTTCGCGCTTCTCCGCCATGTTCCAGGAAACGACCGCGAGCACGCCCGCCAACGCTGCAAGAGGGATATAGCCGGCGAGGTTGCCGAGCAGCAGCACGAACAGCGCTATGAACACGGCGTGCAGCATGCCGGCGACCGGACCGTGAGCTCCCGAGCGCACATTTGTTGCCGTGCGGGCGATCGTGCCGGTGGCGCACATGCCGCCGAACAGACCGACCGCCATGTTGGCAACGCCCTGTCCGACAAGTTCGCTGTTCGAACGATGCTGGCGTCCGGTCATGCCGTCGGCGACAACTGCCGACAACAGCGATTCGATGGCGCCGAGCATCGCAAACGTGATCGCATCGGGCAGCACCGCCCGCATCTTCTCCAGCGAGAACGCCGGCAGCGACGGCATTGCGATCGCTCCGCTGACACCGCCGAATCGCGATTGGATGGTGGCAACATCGAGCCCCGACAGAGCTGTGGCGAGGGCTGCGACGAACACCGCGATCAGCATTCCCGGCCAGTGTGGCCGCAGATGGCGCAAGCCGAGGATGATGGCGATGGTCGACAGCGACAGCACGATGGTCGCCGGGCTTGCCGTCGGCAAAGCGTCCCACAGCACCGGGAATTTCTCGAGTAGCGGACCCGGCTCCTTCACCGCCAGCGTCAGGCCAAGCAGATCCTTGATCTGACTCGCCATGATGATGATGGCGATGCCGGTGGTGAAACCGACCGTGACAGGATAGGGCACCAGCTTGACGTAGGTACCGAGCCGCAGCAGCCCGAGCCCGACGAGGAACACACCGCTCATCATCGTCGCGAGCAACATGCCGTCGATGCCGTGCCTGTCGACGGTGGCGCCGATGAGAACGATGAAGGCGCCCGCCGGTCCGCCGATCTGGTAACGGCTGCCGCCCAGCGCGGAAATAAGAAAGCCCGCGACGATCGCGGTGACCAGGCCTGCCGCCGGCGGCAGGCCCGACGCGATCGCTATCGCCATCGACAAAGGCAGCGCCACCACCGCGACAGTCAGTCCGGCAATGGCGTCGGCGCGCAGCTCGCGCTTGCCATAGCCTTCTCTCAGCACGGTAACGAGCTTCGGCGTGAACAGCTCGGCGAATGTCGGCTCAGCCGGAGCGATCGAACGGCGGCTTGGTTCGGCCATCGGCAGGGTCCTCGAACGCATGTCACCAAGTCAGACAGGCGCGTGCGAATCACGGTCGCTCGGCTGGTCGTCGCGGGTCATGCTATGGGACGTGCCGCGCGCGGGGCAATTCCACTCTTCGGCGCAGAACAGCGGAGAACATGCGAGAACGCGCGAGAACAGCAGCTCGCGCAGCACCACTGGCGAACCTCGAATGCGGCTCAGGCTGGTCGTGGAGCCCGCCCTACAGACGGCGGCGAGCCTTGAAGGCGGCGGCCAGCGTTCCCTCGTCGAGATAGTCGAGCTCGCCGCCGATCGGCACACCCTGCGCGAGGCGCGAGACCGCGACTCCCGTCGGCGCCAACTGTTCCGAGAGATAATGCGCGGTCGACTGCCCCTCGACGGTCGCGTTGAGTGCCAGCAGCACTTCCTTCACCTCGTCGGATGCCGCCCGCTCGATCAGTCGCGCGATGTTCAATCGCTCGGGACCGATGCCGTCGAGCGGCGACAGATGCCCGCCGAGCACGTGATAGCTGGCGTTGACCACGCCCGCGCGCTCCAGCGCCCACAGATCGCCGACCTCCTCGACGACCACGATCATCGAGGAATCGCGGCGCGGGTCCTGAGATCGGAAGAGCACACGTCTGAACTCCAGTCACTTAGGCATCTC
>CALFEM010000527.1 GCA_937950105.1 uncultured Alphaproteobacteria bacterium
CGCGCGCAGCGGCCCGGCGGGAATGACCTCGCCGTTGCCGAGCCCGCGTGCGGCATCGACGACCGCGAGCGTCAGATCCTTCGCCAGCGACGGGTTCTGCAGGCCGTCGTCCATGACGATGACGGTGATGCCGCGCCCTGCCGTCTCGATGGCGATGGCCCCGGCGCGGCGGTTGTGAGCGACCATGGTCGGCGCGGCGCGCGCCAGCAGCAGCGGCTCGTCGCCGACGTCTTCAGCAAGTTCGGAGATGTCGTCGAGCCAGTACGGGCCGGCGCGCTTGCCGCCGTAGCCGCGCGTCAGAATGGCGGGATGCTCACCGGCTTTCGCCAGCAACTGCGCGATGTGGATGGTGAGCGGCGTCTTGCCGGTGCCGCCAGCGATAAAGTTGCCGACGCAGATCACCGGCAGGCGCGAGCGGTAGGGCGTGCGCTGGGTCAGGCGGCGCGTCGCAAAGTGGGCGAATATGCGCGATGCCGGCCCGAGCAGCCGCGTCATGCGCTCGCCGCCCGCACCGTACCACCAGCTCGGTTCCTCAAGAGGCACGGCGCAGCTCGCTTGGTTCGGGCGGCAGCATGGGAAGCAGCGCCGCGGTAGACCGATCGAGTGCGCCGGACAACGCCGCGAGCGCGGTTTCGGCCCCGCGCGTGGACGCAGCGAGTGCGGCAGGGTCCGCAAGCAGTTGCGCCACCGCGTCGGCCAGCGCTTCGGCCGTCTCGACCACGACGAGGCCGCGCTGGCGCGACAAGGCGGCGATGGCATCGGCGAAATTGTGTGTGTGCGGGCCGGTGACGACGGCGGCGCCATGGCGCACGGCCTCGATCGGGTTCTGGCCGCCGTGCGGCACCAGCGATCCGCCGATGAAGGCGACCGGCGCGAGTTTGTAGAAGGTTCCGAGTTCCCCGATGGTGTCGGCGACATAGACGTCGGTCGCCGCATCAGGCTGCGCTCCGGCCGCCCGGCGCGACGCCCTGAGCCCCGCGCGCGCCAGCATGTCGGCGATTGCCCCACCGCGCTCTGGATGCCGCGGCACGATGATGGTGAGCAGATCGGGGAACCGCGCGGCGAGCAGCTTGTGGGCCGCGGTGACGATCTCGTCCTCGCCCGGATGCGTGCTCGCCGCCAGCAGGACCCGGCGTCCGGCGACCGCCGTCGCCAGCCGCTGCAACTCGAGCGGGTCGACCGGCGGCGGCGGCGAGTCGATCTTGATGTTGCCGGCGTTGCGCACGTCGCGTGCGCCGAGCAGTGAGAACCAGCGGGCGAAGCGTTCGTTCTGCGCGAGGACGAGATTCAGCCGCCCGAACAGCGGGCGCGCCACGCCGCCGTTGCGCCGCCAGCGCGAGAAGCTGCGATGCGAGATTCGGGCGTTGACGACGGCGATCGGAATGCGAGCGCTGGCGGTTTCGAGAATGAGGTTCGGCCAGATTTCGCTTTCGGTGAAGACGGCGAGGTCCGGCTTCCAGTGTTCGAGGAAGCGGCGGGCGAAGCGCGGCGAATCGAGCGGCACGAACTGATGGATGCTCTTGGCCCCGAGGCGGCGCTCCGCGAGATCGGCCGAGGTGGTGGTGCCGGTGGTAAGCAGGAAATTGAGATCGGGTCGCGCCTCGCTCAGCGCGCGCATCAAGGGCAGCGTCACGTTGGTTTCGCCGACGCTCGCCGCATGCATCCAGACGAGCGGCCCTTCGGGACGGGCGGCGCTGGCGATGCCGTAGCGCTCGCTGCGTCGGCGGCCGTCCTCCTTGCCCTGGCGCTGGCGCATCCTGAGCCACAGCGGCACCACGGGCTCGAGCGCGCGCGACAGGCCGCGATAAGTGCGCAGGCGCAGCCCCGGCTTCGGCGGCGGCGATTCGGGGCCGAGCGCCGAGGCGGGCGCGGCCTCGGTCCAGTCGCGCCCGGCGAGCGCGTAGGCACGCCGGGTCGCATCGTTGATGCCGTCCTCGACCGCCTTGCGCAGCGCTTCCAGCGTCATCGGATCGGCGTCGCGCGGCACGTGGATCGGTGCGCTCGCCGCCGCCGCGAGACGCGAGTACGGCAGGTTGATGGTCATGCGGCTCCAGGTGTCGAGCGCCACGAACCGCGAGGTGGCGACCGCCACCGGCACGATCGGGCGGCCCGACAGCCGGGCGATGGTGATGATGCCCTCGCCCGCGCGGCGCGCCGGTCCCGGCGGCACGTCGGCGGTCATGGTCAGCGAGTTGCCCTCGGCAAGCGCCTTCAGTGATTCGCGCAGCGCCTGCGCCCCGCCACGGTCCTTCTTGCGCCCGCCGGCGCCGGCGCCGCGGATCAGGCCGACACCGAGCTCCGCCATGGCGCCGCCGATCAGGTCGGCATCGCCGTGGCGCGCCACCATCGCCTTGACGGGGGCCCGATGGGTGTTGAGTTCCTGCACCATCATGAACTGACCGTGCCAGAAGCCGACGATGGCGGGATGCTCGGCAAACAGCCGATCGGGCAGGTCGGGCGGATCGAAAACGGGTTTCGAGGTGCGCGCAACCAGCCGGATGAATCGCGCGAGCGAGCGTCCGACCACGGCGGAAACACCAGAGGGCTTCACGTTTTCGCGTGCCATGCCGGGCGGTTATCTCGACTGCAGTGCCACCGGAGTGAACCCGGCGGCGGAATGCCTTGCGCAAGGTTCCTACAGCGCTTAATTAGCGAAATCAAACGCAGCTGATCCGGCCGGACGTGCGGCTTGTGGGCTGTCGCCGCGCGAGGCTCCCTGGAGCCGGGCCGTACCTTGAATTCGAGCGCATGTCGACGATGTTGAAAACGGCACGTCGCGCCGTCCGGCGTGTCACCGACGGAGCGCGCCGACAGATAGTCCAGAACTCGCCCGGGTGGGCGAAACGTCTGCTTGGTCGGCCCGCTGCCTATATGGAGCTGATGCTGGTCGATCACGGCATCTTCCGGCTCATTTATCTCAACCGCCACCGCATCTCGCCGGAAGCCTGGCGCGCAGCGCAGCCTGCCCCGCACCAGATCGCCCGCATCGCCGCCAGCGGCGTCAGGACCATCGTCAACCTGCGCGGTCCGCGCGATTGCTCCAGTTACGCCCTGGAGCAGGCGGCGTGCGAGCGCCACGGCATCCGCCTCGTCAACTATCAGGTGCGCTCGCGCGCGGCGCCGACGGTGGCAGAGGTGAAAGGCGCGGCGGAGTTGTTCGAGCGGCTCGAATATCCGATCCTGATGCACTGCAAGTCGGGCGCCGACCGGGCCGGGCTGATGAGCGCGCTTTACGCGCACCTGCGCCTCGGCCAGCCGATCGAGGTGGCGAGGCGCCAGCTCGCGCTGCGCTACGGGCATATCCGTCAGGCCGATACCGGCGTGCTCGACTATTTCTTCGATCGCTATCTCGCCGACAATGCCCGCCAGCCGATGCCGTTCCTGCAGTGGCTGGAGACGGTCTACGACCCTGACGAACTCAAGGAGAGCTTCCACGCCAGCGGCTGGGCCAACCGGCTGGTCAACGGCGTGCTGAAGCGCGAGTAGGTCGGCCGCTCCGTCGGCGGTTCTGCGCGATCACGCGGCGGCGCTGTCGTTCAACAATTGCGAGCGGACCAGATCAGAATAAGCGCCACCGCGCGCCACGAGATCCGCGTGCCGCCCGGTCTCGATGACGCGACCGTCGTCCATGACGCAGATGAGGTCGGCGTTCTGCACGGTCGAAAGCCGGTGCGCGATGACCAGCGTCGTGCGGCCCTCGGTGAAGCGCTCCAGGGCATCGTGCACGAGTTTTTCCGACTGCGTATCGAGGGCGCTGGTCGCCTCGTCGAGCAGCAGGACCGGCGCGTTCTTGAGGATGGCGCGGGCGAGGGCGAGCCGCTGGCGCTGGCCGCCGGAGAGCCTCTGTCCGCGATCACCGATCTGTGTGTCGTAGCCGTCCGGCTGCTCGAGAATGAAATCGTGTGCGGCTGCGGCCTTGGCGGCGGCGACGATCTCCGCTTCGCTGGCGCCGAGCCGGCCGAGCGCGATGTTGGCGCGGATGCTGTCGTCGAACAGCGTCACGTCCTGGCTGACGATGGAGATCGCGTCGCGCAGCGAGGCGAGGGTGACGCCGCGAACATCCTGCCCGTCGATCAGGATGGCGCCGCTGGTCACGTCGAACAGGCGCGGCACGAGGTTGACGAGCGTCGATTTGCCGGCGCCGGAGCGGCCGACGAAGGCGACCGTCGCGCCGCCCGGAATGTCGAGCGTGACGTCGCGGATGGCATGACCGCCGGTCGCCGCTCCGTCGTAGGCGAAGCTGACGTCGTGAAAACGGATGGCGCCCTGCGACACGGCGAGCGGGCGCGCATCGGCGCGGTCGGCGATCGCCGGCTTCTCGTCGAGCAGTTCGTAGAGCGACTCGATCGCGGCGAGCCCTTCCTGCAGTTTGCCGGCGAGATTACCGATGGCCCGGATCGGCTGCGCCGCCATCAGCAGCGCCGTGACGAAGCCCATGAAGTCGCCGACCGTCGAGATACCGCTCGAAATGCGCCAGTAGGCGAAGGCGATGACGCCGGCGATGGCGAGGCCACCGAACGCTTCCAGCATCGGGTCGAGAGCGGCGCGCGTACGCACCGCCTTCATGCGCAGCCGGAACACGTTCTCGAACGACGTGTTGACCCGCTCTGACGCGTAGTCCTCGAGGCGAAAGGTCTTGATGAGGCGCGGGCTCGACAGCTTCTCCGCGAGTTCGCTGGTGACGCCGCCGAGTTGGGCCTAGATCGGAAGAGCACACGTCTGAACTCCAGTCACTTAGGCATCTCGTA
>CALFEM010000528.1 GCA_937950105.1 uncultured Alphaproteobacteria bacterium
GCCTAAGTGACTGGAGTTCAGACGTGTGCTCTTCCGATCTCGGGCGTGCCGACGCTGTTCACCGCCCTCCAGAACCACCCGAAAATCAAGACATTCGATCTCTCGTCGCTGAAGTTCTGCCTGTCGGGCGGCGCGCCGCTGCCGGTCGAGGTGAAGCAGAAGTTCGAGGACCTGACCGGCTGCAAGCTGGTCGAGGGCTACGGCCTTTCCGAGACCTCGCCGGTCGTCACATGCAATCCGCTCGATGGGCCGAAGCGCTCCGGCAAGATCGGCATCCCGCTGCCGGCGACCTACATCTCGCTGCGCTCGCTCGACGACGCCGATGTCGAGGTGCCGCAGGGCGAGAAGGGCGAAGTTTGCATCGCCGGTCCGCAGGTCATGAAAGGCTACTGGAACCGCCCGAAGGAAACCGCCGACGTCTTCACCAAAGATGGCTTCCTGCGCACCGGCGATGTCGCGCGCATGGACGAGGACGGCTTCTTCGCGATCGAGGATCGCATCAAGGACCTCATCATCTGCTCGGGCTACAATGTCTACCCGCGCCAGATCGAGGAGCGCATCTACGAGATCCCCGAGGTCGAGGAAGTCACCGTGATCGGCATCAAGGACAAGTACCGGGGCGAGGCGCCAAAAGCCTTCATCAAGATCAAGGACGGGCAGCATCTGACGGTCGAGCAGGTCATGGCGCATCTCGAGAAGAAGATTTCCAGGATCGAGTTGCCGTCCGAAATCGAGTTCCGCGCCGCATTGCCGAAGACCATGATCGGCAAGCTCTCGAAGAAAGAGCTGAAACAGGAAGAGGCCGCACGGCAAGCCAAGGGATGAGCAGGGACATCGACGAGGAGTTCGACGACGTGGCCGGCGCGCGCGACGGCGGGCAGACCTTCACCATAGGTCAGCTCGCGGCCGAGTTCGACATCACGACGCGTACCATACGCTTCTACGAGGCACGCGGGCTGATCGCGCCGCTTCGGGCCGGCACGGCGCGCATCTATTCGCGCCGCGACCGCGCGCGCCTCGCGCTGATCCTGCGCGGCAAGAACCTCGGCTTCTCACTTGAGGATATTGCCGAGTATCTGGCGCTCTACGACGTCGATCCCTCGCAGCGGGTGCAGACCGAGGCGCTTGTGGCGAAGGTGGAGGCCGCGATCGCCGATCTCAACCGCAAGCGCGCCGATCTCGACCGTTCGCTGCGCGACCTCAAGGACATCCGCGCCAAGTGCGCCGAGTTCCTGACCGGCATCGGCGGGACGGAGACCACCGAGCCGGTGTCTGCGAGCAGAGCGAGTGCCGGTGCCGGGACCGCTGCACCGCCTCGGGAACCCTCGCGCGCAAAGCCGCGCGGCGGCTGAGTGTGCGGCACGTCACCCTGCCGGCCAGTTGTCCCGTATCCAGCGCGTCAGGCCCTCTTCCTCGATCTCGCCCGCCGCAAGCCCCAGGATGGCGGCCGCAGCGTCGGCCTCTGCAACGAAGAAATCGACACCGTTCAAGCCGAGGAACGTGATCAGCGACAGCAGCGATGCGCGCTTGTTGCCATCGACGAACGGATGGTTCTTCGCGATGCCATAGGCATAGGCAGCCGCCAGTGCGGCGAGATCGGTTTCGCCATAGCTCCACTTGTTCGGCGCGCGGCCGAGCGCGCTCTCCAGCATGCCGCGATCACGGATGCCGGGCGGGCCACCGTAGATGCGAAGCTGCTCCTCGTGGATGGCGATCACCAGCTCGGCCGAGAGCCAGACCGGCTCGCTCACTTCGCCAGCTCCTTGAGGGCGTTGTGATACGTCTTCATGGCCTTGCGGGCGATCTCGAGCCCCCGCTCGAACGTCTCGTCGCCCTTGGTGATATGGAGATTGAGCCCGTCCGGCGTCTCGCTGACCACCAGCGCGTCACCTTCCTCGAGCCCGAGGCGCGCCAGCAACTCCTTCGGCAGGATAAGACCGGTCGAGTTGCCGATTTTCTTGAGTTGCAGCTTCATGGCTGGTTGCTCCGGCGAGGCGTTGTACAAAATGTATAACGCAAGCCCGGCGTGTTGTACAGGATGTATAACGCGCTAGTTGGAGCCGGCGGCCGCCCCAATCGCGCTCGCGTCGAAGACGCCGAAGACATAGACAGCGGTTGCGCCGCCGAGCCCGATCA
The DNA here is from genome assembly GCA_937950105.1 of uncultured Alphaproteobacteria bacterium. GTDB lineage: Bacteria > Pseudomonadota > Alphaproteobacteria > Rhizobiales > Hyphomicrobiaceae > JAEUMD01. The sequence continues at coordinate 2,137 of CALFEM010000528.1, forward strand.
GGACGAGGCCGACGATCTCCTCCAACTGCCCGGTGTCACTCGCGTCGAACCCGAGCATCCAGAGTAGCGGGCGGCCGACAGCGTAGAGCGCAAGTTCGACGAGCGGGGCGAGGACAGCTTCCAGAAGGTCTTGCATGCCCGTGATCTGGGGGGCGCAAGGCCGTCGGGCAATCCCGCATCCGACCGTCAGCGCAGAACAAGGTTAACGCTTTGACGTGCCACTCGGCGACGGCCGGCACCCCCGCATGTCGCAATGCGTGATCCGCAAGCGTTGCTGCTGCGAGTTTGCCGAGAGCCGCAGCTTTTTTCCGCGGATGTTCCGCAGACCGAAACTGGCCCGCCGGCCCTAATCCGCTAGCCGGCGCGCCTCCTTAGTCGCTATTCGGCCAAACGAGCACTCCCGTTTGCTCAACTTTGTTGGCGAAGCGTGCATCCTGATTTGGCGCAATGCGTAAGTGGACCCAGGCTTCGATGGACTCGCGGAGCCGATCTCGATCAACCTTCAGGAAGTCCAATGGCCCCAAAGGTCCTTTGCGTAACACTTGCCGGTCAATGAACGCAGCAGTCTTCTGGTCGATTCCGCGCTCACTGTCGCAGCGCCCCTATATTTGGAACCAATGAAATGATCTCGCAACACTTCTGGGACTTGCCCGAGTCTCACATAGTCGCCCTCAAGCACTCGCTGCTCGCACGAGAGACCTCCTGCCTGCTGGAGCCATTTCGTGCCTGAACTTCGGGAGATTATGATTCCGCAACCTTGGCCATCCCAATCCCACAGCTCAATCCAACTTTCGAAATCGGCCATAGCCTACTTGCCCGACGCCTTGATCGCCAACTCCGTCGCAAAGTGCATCGCCGGCCGATCAGGCGTAACGCAAACGACGACCCCGATTTGGATCGATTGATAGAAGTCTTCGCTTAGCACATATCGGAGTTCGTCATTCTTGGTGAGCCAGATGAGCTGGCGAGAAGACTTGTAGACATTAAGACCGTCGAGCGCTTTGGGACCGAGACCAATACCCTTGGCGAGAACCGCCTCCCGGATCCGCTTTTTGTCCCCAATACCGCCGACCGCGCAAACGATCTTCCAGTTTCCATTGTCGAAGGTCCTAAAGTCCGGACGTTCAGGATTCGCACGGAATATTTCGTCAACTTGGCGGACGAGTTCGACATCACGAACTTGGTGGGCCGGATAAAAGTCACATGCGCCCAGCGCGGCTGCCGCCAAGGCAGCAACGGCCGAATCCAAGGCGCAATGTTTTACCCTCACCCCACAGCCTCCATGCGCTCCAGCTCGTCGATCATGCTTTCGAGCACGCGCAACCCCTTGTTCCAGAACTCGGGGTCGCGGGCGTCGAGGCCGAAGGGGGCCAGCATCTCGGAATGATGCTTCGAGCCGCCGGCTTTCAACAGGTCGAAGTACTTGTCGACGAAGCCCGAGTGCGCCTCCTTGTAGAGGCCGTAGAGCGAGTTCACGAGGCAGTCGCCGAACGCATAGGCGTAGACGTAGAACGGCGAATGGATGAAGTGCGGGATGTAGGTCCAGAACACTTCATAGCCCGGCTTGAACGAGATCGCCGGCCCGAGGCTCTCGGCCTGCACCTCCATCCAGATCTCGCCGAGGCGATCGCTGGTCAGTTCACCCTGGCGGCGCTCCTCGTGCACCTTGCGCTCGAACGAATAGAACGCGATCTGGCGCACGACCGTGTTGATCATGTCCTCGACCTTGCCGGCGAGCATCGCCTTGCGCTCGCGCTGGTCCTTCGCCTCGGCGAGCAGCTTCTGGAACGTCAGCATCTCGCCGAACACGCTGGCGGTCTCGGCCAGCGTCAGCGGCGTCGGCGCCAGCAGCGGACCTTGCGCCTGCGCCAGCACCTGATGCACGCCGTGGCCGAGCTCGTGCGCGAGCGTCATCACGTCGCGCGGCTTGCCGAGGTAGTTCATCATCACATAGGGGTGCACCGAGGGCACCGTCGACGCCGAGAAGGCGCCCGGCGCCTTGCCCGGCCGCACCGGCGCATCGATCCAGCTCTTGTCGAAGAACTTCTTGGCGATACCCGCCATCTCCGGCGCAAAGCCCGCATACGCCGTCAGCACCGTCTCCTGCGCCTCGGCCCACGTGATGGTGCGATCCGGCTTCTCGGGCAGCGGTGCGTTGCGATCCCAGTGCGAGAGCTTGTCCATACCGAGCCAGCGGGCCTTCATGGCGTAGTAGCGATGCGACAGGCGCGGATAGGCGGCGCGCACGGATGCCACCAGCGCGTCGACGACGGGTGCTTCGACGCGGTTGGCAAGGTGGCGGCTATCG
>CALFEM010000529.1 GCA_937950105.1 uncultured Alphaproteobacteria bacterium
GCGCATCCCGACGTGATGCCGGTGTGATCCATGCGGCCGCCATCGAACGTGGTGGTGCTGCGGTGGCAGGTCTCGCACGGTGCCGTGGTGACGATGTGGTTCGATGGTTTGCCGGTGGCAGTCTGGCCGTTGTGGCAGCTCGCGCAGCCCGAGGTGATGCCGGTGTGATCCATGCGGCCGCGCGAGAACGTCGAGGTTCCGCGATGACAGGTATCGCACTGGGCGCGCGTTGGGACGTGGTCGCGCGGCTTTCCGGTCGCCAGCGTGCCGTTATGACAGCTGCTGCACCGCGTGGGTGTGCCCTTGAACTGTCCGCTGGCGTGGCAAGATTCGCACGGGGCGGACCGGTGTGCGCCCGTCAGCGGGTAGCCTGTCGCGAAATGATCGAAGCGCCACGGCTGGGTCGCCTGTGCCAGCGCGGCGGCCGACATCGCAAGCACCAGCAGGACGGCCGCGAGGGCTGTCCGCCTAGCGATCGAGCGCAGCAATCCGGCAAGTTTCCCGAGGTCGTTCGGCATGTCTGTGCGCTCAGCCGCAGGCTGAGAAAGTGCGCGAGCTCACAGGCACCCTGGCCCGATCCGAATCTCCGGTGTTTTCCGAAATCATCGTCCTTTTCCCCCAACGATGTGTCGTCTCGAATTAGTCGCCACCATTTTGTGGCTCGAAGTTGTTGTCGGCGATCAGAGTAAATCCCTGTTGGGATGTCTCTTTATTTGCTCGTTTCGCCAGAAACATTGACGGGTCGCGCGTTTCCGGTGTTCAGCGCCGCAAACGCGGCGTGCGAAAATCTTCGGTGGTGTGGCATGTATCGCAGGTCTGGCCGAACGAACCCGAGTGAACATCGTCGGCGTTGTGGCAGCCGATGCATGTGCGCGGTGCCGCAATGCGGCCGGAAGCCGGCGCGGAATGGCACGCGTGACAGGACCGCTTCGCGTGCACGCCGGTCAGCTCGAACCCGGATTCGCGTTGATGATCGAAGGTCCAGCGCTGCCAGCCGTTTGGCGTATGACATCGCGCGCACTCGGTTCCGAGCCGCGACTTGTGCTCGTTGTCCGCGTGACACGCGACGCAGGTGCGCGGCGTGTCCTTGAAGGACTTGCTGCGATGACAGGAGTCGCAGCCGACCGCAGCGTGCAGGCCGATCAGCGGGAACCTCGTCATGTCGTGGTCGAAGTCGACCCGCTTCTGCCAGCCGCTCTCGTTGTGGCAGCGCGCGCAGGAGGTGCCGAGCGAGCCCTTGTGCGGATCCTGCTGGCCGTGGCAGCCGTTGCAAGTGGTCGGCAGCTCGACGTCGTAGGTGTTACCGGCGTGGCAGGCGTTGCACTTGGCGGTCTTGTGAGCGCCCCGCAGCGCGAACTTGGTGTCGCGCGCATGATCGAACTTGACCGTCTTCCAGGTCTTCGGCTGATGGCAGGTCTCGCAGCGCGGACCGAGCTCCCCCTTGTGCACATCCTGAACACCGTGACATCCGCTACAGGTCGTCGGCGCACCCTTGTAGACCTCACCGGCGTGGCACTTGCTGCACGGAACCTTGATGTGGGACTCGACGAGCGGGAACTTCGTCTTCGCGTGATCGAACGTCTTGCGCTCGCGCCACGTCTTCGGCGTATGGCACGACGTGCAGTCCTCTCCGAGGCGGCCCTTGTGCGGGTCCGAAGAGCGGTGGCAGTCGATGCAGCGGGTCGGCGTTTCGCGGCGTGCCTTGCCGGGCTTGTGGCAGCCTTGGCATGAGACGCCGGAATGCTTCCCTTCGAGCATGAAGTCCGTCTGCCTGTGGTCGAAGGTGTCGGTATCGAGCAGCACGATGTCGTGCTTGCGGCCCTTGTGATCCGTGTGGCAATGGCGGCATTCGCCGGACGAGGCAGCCGGGCTCTTGCCGTGGAAGCCTTGCTTGGACTTCCGATCAGCCGCGACCTTGTCGTGACAGTCGAGGCACAGCGCCGACTGCGTCTCACGCTTGAAGGGCGTATGGCATTTGTCGCATGTCTCCTCGTACCTGGCGTGCGATTGTGTGAGAGGTCCGGGCATCACGAGCTTTTCGAACAAGGTTTGAGTCAGTGCAGGCCGCGGTGCCAGCAGCATGCAGATTGCGACGAGGACAGCGAGCGACCAGCGCAACGGCGTCACCGCTAGTAGAGGTGCACGGCGAGCACGTGCACGATCACGGCGACGACCAGCATCGCAAAGAGCGGCAAGTGGAGAATGTGCCAGAGTGAGAACAGCCGTTCGTAGACGTTCAGCGAAGCGGCGCGACGGATGGCCTGGCAGTGGGATGCCACCTGGCGTTCGAACACGCGCAGCTGACGGCGGCGCTCGCGGCGCGACAGAACGCGCGCGGGCACGCCATTGTCGAGGGAGTGCTCGAGGTCCGCGACAAGGTCGCGCGCCACATGGCGGGAGCGGCGTGCGATGCGCCGTCGGTGCAGTAGGGCACTGGTCAACGAGTTCTGGCGCCGGATCGAATCCTCTGTCAGCAGGGTCAGGGCTTCGAGCGGTGCCGCAGATAAGCGGGCCGCCGCGCCGCCTTCGCCAAGCGCCGCCATCTCCTCACGCGCTTCGTCGAAGAAGGCCACGGCTTCGAGACGCCGGCCATTGATGCGGCTGTAGATGCGCGCATGCAGGTAGCGACCGATGAAGCCGCTGGCGGCGACGATGAGCATCGCGTAGAGCGCCACGCTGGCGTTGGCTGACTGGGATTTGAAATTGCAGTGCAGGAGGATGAGGGCCGGCGCCGCCATTCCGAGCGCCATATGCGTGCGGAACCAGAAGGGTACGTTGCCGATCGCGGCGAGCGCGCGAATTCTCTTGCGCAGCGGATAGACGAGCAACAGCAGGAGGGCCGCGACCCCGGCGATGCCGAGCCAATATCCGAACCCGTGCTCCGGCGTCCAATGCCGCTCGTTGCGGTTGATCCAGCCGAAATAGAGCAGTGCCAGAAGCGCGACCTGATAGCCGCCCCAAAGCGCGCGCGACACGGTCGATCTTGCACGCCCATTCGAGCTGGAGCGGCGTGCACGGGCGGCGCCGGGACGGAGCGAGCCGAGGCTCAATTCAGCGGACATGGAACCCCCAGAAAATCAACTCGCGCGGCTGTCTCGGCCGCTACGCATGACGAAAAACAAACTTGGAATTGGTCCCCCGCTGCCCAAGCGTTTGCGGAACGATCGTGGTGCAAATGCGGCGCCAGCGCCGGGACCAAGGTCCATATGGTCGGAACTGAGAAAATGCTGCGGCCAAATTGGAGCCGCATTCGTGCGACGAATATCGCCGCAGCATTTGTGGAAATGCCTTCGATTTGTAGGCGTGGTTTCCGGGGGTTCTCAATGCCTGAAGTTTTTGTCGCCGGCGTCGCGATGGCGCTCGCAGCGTGCACGTTGTGGCTTCACCGTATCGAAGGAGTCGCGGCGGATTTCGCGAGCATGCGATCCCTCGGGAAAGGCCGAGGCGTGCGGCCTGCCAGCGCCCATTCGGCGAGCGGAGCCATGGCGGCTGCGACCATCGCGACGTTCGTTACGGCGCTGACGCTCTCCGGTTTCAACGCCATCGCCACCGATGCAAGCGTCCCGCGTATCACCGCGAGCAGCACCGCCAACGGCGGCGCGAGCAGCGAGATGGCCCAGCTCGAAAGCTATCTGGCGAAAGCCGGTGGCGGCGAGTCGCCGCAGCAGACGCCGATGACGAAAGCTGATGCAGCAGCGGCGTTGCCGGATGTCGATACGATGATCGCGCGTCTGGCTGCGCGGCTTGAGCAGGCGCCGGACGACGTCGAAGGCTGGCGCACGCTCGGCTGGTCGTACCTGAACACGAACCGTGCCCGCGATGCCGTCACCGCCTATGAGCGCGCCGCGAGTCTTGCTCCGGCGCGGACCGATATCGCCGAGGCGCTGCAGCAGGCGCGCGTCACGGCGGGGATCAATGCATCGGGAGAGCGGTGAGCATGCTGTCCCCGATCGCACTCGCCTACGCGGCGCCCTTCGCCGTCGTCATGCTCGTCTACATCGGCATGCGTCGGCGCAGCGAGTCCGCGAGCGTGTCGCTGCTCGAGGAATCCGTCGAGGCTGGCCTGACCGAGCCGGCGTCGTTGCATCCGCTGATCGACGAGACCAGATGCCTTGGCTGTGGCGCGTGCGCGCGCGCATGTCCCGAGGGCACGGTCCTCGGCGTCATCGCTGGCAAGGCGCATCTGGTCGAGGCGGCCAACTGCATCGGCCACGGCGCCTGCAAGGCGGCATGCCCGTTCGATGCGATCACGCTGGTGTTCGGCACGGAAAAGCGCGGCGTCGATATTCCAGAGGTCGGGCCCGACTTCCAGACCAACGTGCCGGGCCTGTTCATCGCCGGTGAACTCGGCGGCATGGGCCTCGTGCGCAACGCGATAATGCAGGGCCAGCAGGCGGTCGATGCCATTACCGCCGAGGCGAAGCAGCGGCGCCACCCGCAACGAGACCTGCTGATCGTCGGCGCCGGGCCTGCGGGCATGGCCGCGGGCCTTGCCGCGCGCAAGCACGGCCTGCGCTTCGCGGTTGTCGAGCAGGAGAGCTTCGGCGGCACCGTGGCGCACTTCCCGCGCGGCAAGATCGTGATGACGCAGCCGGTGGAGTTGCCGCTCGCCGGGCGCATGTCGTTTCGCGAGGTGTCGAAGGAGGCACTGCTCGAATTCTGGTACGCGATCCTGCAGCGATTTCCGCTGCCGATTTCGTATGGAGAGCGCGTCGACAACATCGCGGCGGTGCCCGGCGGCTTCGAGATCAGGACTACACACGGAGTACATGGTGCGGCAACCGTGCTGCTCGCGATCGGACGGCGCGGTACGCCGCGCAAGCTCGGTGTTCCCGGCGAAGATCAAAGCAAGGTCGTCTACCGCCTCGTCGATCCATCGCAGTATCGCGACAAGCGGGTTCTCGTCGTCGGTGGCGGCGACAGTGCGCTGGAGGCGGCGGCCGAGATCGCGAGCGAGCCCGGCACCACCGTCACCATGTCGTATCGCGGTGACGCGTTCGGTCGCGCGAAGCCGAAGAACCGCAAGCGCGTCGACGCGCTCGTCGCCAGCGGAGCGATCGATCTGCAACTCGGCTCGAAGGTGCTGGAGGTCGGCGTCGACGACGTGACGATCTCGGCCAAGGGGCAGCGCATGGTGATCGGCAACGACGCCATCGTCGTCTGCGCCGGCGGCCTGCTGCCGACGCAGTTCCTGCGCGACATCGGCATCAACGTGGAGACGAAATATGGGACCGCATGACGCGCATCGCAGCCGGGCCGCGCGTGCCAACTGCAGGATGCTGGCGCCGGTCGTCGCGCTGCTGGTGACGCTGGCGCCGTCGCTCACGTCCGCATCGGAGCGAGAGCGTTTCGCCGGGATCGAGCAGGCGCTGCGCATCGGTGACCTTGCTTCTGCTGCGAAGCTTCTGGCGCCGATGGCCGACAGGGGCGATTCCGAGGCGCAATACCGGCTCGCTGCGCTGATCCGCTCGGGCCGCGTGGCCGATGCGTCTGCGGAGCGCGCCTTCGCCCTGATGAGGAAGTCCGCTGATGCCGGGCAGCGGCGCGCGAGGATCGATCTGGCTGCGATGTATCGCGACGGCTACGGCACGCGCCGCGATCTCGCGAAGGCCCGTACGCTGCTGCAACGATCGGTCGAAGCCGGGGATGCCGAAGCTATCCGAGCGCTTGCCGATCTCGAGCGTGTGGCGGGAGTGCCGCGTGCCGCGCCGGCGCCGCAGTGGGCCGCGCGTGTCACTCGCCGTGACCAGGCGGGAAGCTCGCCCGCATCCTCGAGCGATGGCAACACCGCGGCGATCGCTGCCCCGCTGCTTCAGGCGGCGCAGCGCGGACTCGAAGCTCCCGTCGAAGCGCTGCTGGCCGCTGGCGCAGAGACGTCGGTGAAGGATGGCGACGGTCGCACGCCGCTGATGCTGGCGGCTGCCGGAGGTCACGCCAAGGTCGTCGAGCGGTTGCTCGCTGCCGGCGCAACGATCGATGTTCCGAGTAGCAACGGTGAGACGGCGTTGATCCTGGCGGCGCGCAACGGCCACGGCGAGATTGTCCGACGCCTTGTTGCCGGCGGGGCCGACGCGCGCCTGCGGGACAACGCCGCCACGGATGCGCTCGCCGCTGCGGTCACGGCATGCCAGGTGGAGACGGTCGCTGTGCTCGTGGGCACGACAAAGGCGGTCTCGGAGAAGCGCAAAGGCACGACGTTGCTGCACGAGGCCGCGCAGGATTGCCCGGCGGCGATCGTCAAGCGGCTCGTCGAAG
>CALFEM010000530.1 GCA_937950105.1 uncultured Alphaproteobacteria bacterium
CTCCCCCGCCCCGCCGTGCGCACCGGCGCATCTGTCGTCGGATCATCTGGTCGAGACGACCAGGGCACCGACGATGATGGCGAGTGTCAGCGGCAGCACCCAGAGCATCTGCGGAACGGCATCCAGCATGCTGGCATCACCGACGAGGTAGAGCACGGCCGCCAAAGCGACGGCCGCCAACGCAAATTTCGGCATGACACGTCTCCTTTCCCGCCGCGAGACACGCCCGCGGCGCAACAGGAGATCACTGCAAGGCTCGTTCCACCCCGCCTCCGATCGGCCGAGCGTAGCGAAGCCGTGAATCGGCAGGCGCAAACAAGCCGCCTCCGATCGGCCGAGCGTAGCGAGGCCGTGAATCGGCAGGCGCAAACAAGCCGCCTCCGATCGGCCGAGCTGGCCTGATGGAGCGGCTGTTCACGCCGAGAATGAACCGCGATGCGATTTCATTTCTCTGCGACAGCGCTCGGGTGGCGAGGCCGTGAATCGGCAGGCGCAAACAAGCCGCCTCCGATCGGCCGAGCGTAGCGAAGCCGTAAATCGGCAGGCGAAAACAAGAAAACGGCGGGCGATCCAGAGGACCGCCCGCCGCCAATGCCGTGGTTCGTGTCGCTACCGGAGCCCCGGACGCGTTTACTTCATCGGGATGTGCTCGACGACCTGCGTGCCGCCGCCGAGGTGATAGCGCAGACCGACCTTGATCTCGTGCGCCGTCAGGTCGTCGAACTTGACGGCCGGGTTCACGTTGAAGGCGGTGTCCGAACGCTGGCTGGTGATCGAACCCATGTCGATGTAGCGGTAACCGACGTCGATGATGGCGCGGTCCGAGATCTGGTAGCCGACACCGGCCATCAGCGACCAGGCGAAGGCGAGGTCGTTGTTGCCGTGAATCTGGTTCGACAGGGCCGGATTGTCGGTGAAGTAGATGTTGTCGAGCTGGTGATAGGCGGCACCGATGCCGGCGCCGACGTAGGGCACGAAGCCGCCCCAGTTGCCGAGGTCCTTATAGACGTTCAGCATCAGGGTGTAGGTCTTGAGCGAGGTGTGCATCGGGTCGTCGGTGACCGGCGGCGGGGTGACGCCGGTCGGCGTCCCGATCAGCGAGCCCTGATAGATGTTCGGCTCGCCGACGAAGCCGCGATCGCCGCGGAAGCCCATCATGACTTCAGCGCGCAAGCCTCGTGAACCGGAGCCGCAGCCGGCGCCGACTTCACCGAGCCACGTGTTCTCGAGGCTGGCGTTGGCCACGCCCGCACCGGCATAGGTCGAGGTGATTTCACCTGCACCGACGATGCCGTCCTGGTCGGTATCGCCGTCGGCGAAGCCGTCGCCGTCGGTATCGGCGTAGTCGAATTCCTGGTTGTAGACCGGCCACGAGGCGCTCGGGTCACGCGACCACGAATAGCCGACGTCGGCGCGGAAGTAGCACGGGCCAGCGCCCTGCGTGACCTGCGGCAGCGGCACATAGCCGTCCTTCACCGATCCGCCGTAGCCGCCGAGATCGGCGGCGCCAGCCGGCGCTGCAAAGATGGCCGCCACGGCGAATGCTGCCGAGGCGATGCCAGCCTTCTCATGAAACTTCATTTGGCTTGTCCCTCTGATAACAGGCACTCGGATGTGGAGGCCTGCAGACCTCTTACTTGGCAGGCTGAGGATGCACCGCGTGCGGTTAAAGGCGGGTTAAGCGCTGTTCCGGTCCGGAACGGACCAGGGTTGCATCGCTACCCGCCGTGCGTTCGCCAAAAGCTTGGCCGCACACCGCCCTGGCGGCCTTGCAGGCGCCCGCTGTCGCCGCTAGTTTGGCGCGACTTTCCGGCCGCAAGCCCGGCTTACGGCCGTTGCCCCGGGGTCCACGAGAGGGACGAGAGGGAGCTTTCCAAGGTGAATTTCCACGCGAGCGTCGCCGCCGCCGTCGGCCGCACACCGCTCATCAAGTTGCGCCGCGTCAGCGAGGAGACCGGGTGTACCGTGCTCGGCAAGGCCGAGTTCATGAATCCCGGCCAGTCGGTGAAGGATCGCGCCGCGCTCTACATCATTGAAGACGCCGTGCGCCGTGGCACCCTGCGTCCTGGCGGCACCATCGTCGAGGGCACCGCCGGGAACACCGGTATCGGCCTGACGGTGCTCGCCAATGCGCTCGGGTTCAAATCGGTGATCGTCATTCCGGAGACGCAGTCTCAGGAAAAGAAGGACACGTTGCGCCTGCTCGGCGCCGAGCTGGTCGAAGTTCCCGCCGTTCCCTACAAGAACCCGAACAACTACGTGAAATACTCCGCCCGCCTCGCCGACGAACTGGCCCGCAAGCTGCCGAATGGCGCCATCTGGGCCAACCAGTTCGACAACGTCGCCAATCGCCAGGCCCACATCGATACGACCGCCGAGGAGATCTGGACCGACACGGACGGCAAGGTCGACGGCTTCATCTGCGCGGTCGGGTCCGGCGGCACGCTGGGCGGCATCTCGATGGGCCTCAAGGCGAAGAACCCGAACATCGTCATAGGCCTCGCCGACCCGCCCGGCGCCGCGCTCTACAGCTACTACACGACCGGCGAACTGAAGGCGGAAGGCTCGTCGATCACCGAGGGCATCGGCCAGGGCCGCATCACCAGGAACCTCGAGGGCGTCGTGGTCGATCGCGCCTGGCGCATCGACGACCGCGAAGCCGTCGAAACGGTGTTCTCGCTGCTTGCAGACGAGGGCTTCTGCCTCGGGGCGTCCTCGGGCGTCAATGTCGCCGGCGCGCGGCGGCTCGCCCGTGACCTCGGCCCCGGCCACACCATCGTGACCATCCTCTGCGACCTCGGCTATCGCTATCAGTCGAAGCTGTTCAATCCGGCGTTCCTCGAGTCCAAGGGGTTGCCGGTGCCGGCCTGGCTCGAGGCGGGAGCAACCGCATTGCCACAAGTCTTCGCACACGCCGAGGCCAGCTGAATGGCCCTGGTGCCTGCATCACCGTTGATCGAACCGCGCAGCCCCCGCGGCGCGCGCCAACTGACCAGATCGGAAGAGCACACGTCTGAACTCCAGTCACTTAGGCATCTCG
>CALFEM010000531.1 GCA_937950105.1 uncultured Alphaproteobacteria bacterium
CCCCTTTTGTGACCTAAATGCCGAGCATCAGGCGGATGTTCTGCACCGCCGCGCCCGAAGCGCCCTTGCCGAGGTTGTCGAGTCGCGCCACCAGCACCGCTTGCCGCAGCTTCTCGCTGCCGAACACGGCGAGCTGCATCTCGTCGCGACCCGCCAGCGTCTCCGCCGCAATGCGGCCCTTCAGCGTCCCGGCGTCGAGCACGCTGACCTGCGCCGAACCGTCATAGCGGGCGCGCAGCGTTTCATGGATGTCGGCCACGGCCGGCTTGCCCGGCAGCGTGTCGAGATGCAGCGGAACGCTCACCAGCATGCCCTGGCGGAAGTTGCCGACGCTCGGCACGAAGATCGGCCGCCGCGTCAACGCAGCATACTTCTGGATCTCCGGCACGTGCTTGTGCTCGAGACCAAGGCCGTACAGCTCGAACGCCGGCGCGGACTTCTCGACCTCGTAGGCGGCGATCATGCTTTTGCCGCCCCCCGAATAGCCGGAGACAGCGTTGATGGTCACCGCGTAATCGGCCGGCATCACGCCGGCATCGACCAGCGGCCGCAGCAGGGCAATGGCGCCGGTCGGATAGCAACCCGGGTTGGTAACGCGCGTCGCCGCCGCGATCGCCCCGCCCTGCGCCGCCGTCATTTCGGAAAAGCCGTACGTCCAGCCTTCGGCGACGCGATGCGCGGTCGAAGCATCGACGATGCGCGGCGCGGCGCTTCCCATCTCGTCCGCCAGCGCCACGGCTTCCTTTGCCGCGTCGTCCGGCAGGCACAGCACGACCAGATCGACCTCGCGCATCAGCTCGGCACGCGCCTCGGGGTCCTTCCGCCGCTCCGGTGCGATCGAGCGCAGCTCGATGCCGCGCATGCCGGCGAGGCGCTCGCGGATTTCGAGGCCGGTGGTGCCGGCTTCGCCGTCGATGAAAATGCGCGCTGCTTTGCTTGACATCGTGCTCACTCCAAAGGGGAGGCGTTCGGAACGCGCGCCTTATGCGCCAACCCCCGCGATTGTCAATCGCGGGGGCCAGCCGTTCGCAAGCGTGGCCGTCGAAAACTCAGCCGCCGATGCCGAGGCGGTGCTTGATGCCCTGCCAGATCGTTTCGGAGCAGCCGACGCCCCATGCCGCGCAGGCGACCTGGTGGCTGTCGCGATAGATCATGTCGAGCGCCACGTAGACGATGATGGCGAGACCGACCCAGGCGATCCAGGGATAGCGGTAGAGCAGCTTCGCTATGTAGGTCGAGGCCACCGCCATCAGCACGATGGCGAGCGCCAGGCCGATCACCAGCACCAGCGTCGATTCACCAGCCGCGCCGGCCACTGCCAGCACGTTGTCGAGCGACATCGAGACGTCGGCGAGGATGATGGTCCACAGCGCCGACCAGAACGTCACTTCCTTGCCCGTGGTCACGTCGGACGCCAGGCTCGCCTCGACATCCTCGATCGAGTGGCCATTGGTGTCGGTGATCTGTCGATACATCTTCCAGGCGACGAACAGCAGCAGCAGGCCGCCGGCGAGCGTCAGGCCGATGATCTGCAGCATCTGCTGGGTGATGCCGGAGAACAGGATGCGCAGCACGACGGCGCCGGCGATGCCCCAGAAGATGACCTTGGCGCGCATGTGCGGCGCCACCTTGGAGGCGGCGAGACCGACGACGATGGCGTTGTCGCCGGCCAGCGTCAGGTCGATCATCAGGATGTTGAAGAGGGCACCCCAGTGCGATCGCCACCACTCCGGCGAGGTCAGGTTTCCGAGTTCGGAGAAGAACGTCGAGAGCATTCCGCCTGCATCTGCGGCCAACAGCACCATAGCGCATCCTCTTTCTGGGTCCTGCCCGGTTGGCCCGGGCGGAGGCTTGTCGGGTCGGTGACGGGGGCGGCCGCCGGGGCGAACGGCGGCGCGGTCGACCGCGGGCATTTGGCGGCGGCGTGTGCCACCGACAAGAGGGCAGGTGCTCGAAAAGCAGACAGCCCGCGAAGGAATTCGCGGGCTGTCGTCGTCATGGTGCAAATGTGCCGCGGTAGCGCGGCCGTATCCGTCAGCGCTTCGAGAACTGGAAGCTGCGGCGGGCCTTGACGCGGCCGTACTTCTTGCGCTCGACGGTGCGGCTGTCGCGGGTGAGGAAGCCGCCGCGCTTCAGCACGCTGCGCAGCTCCGGCTCGTAATACGTCAGCGCCTTGGAGATGCCGTGACGGACGGCGCCGGCCTGCCCCGAGAGACCGCCACCGGCGACGGTGACGTTGATGTCGTACTGGTCGGCGCGGGCAGCGGCTTTGATCGGCTGCATCAGCATCATCTGCAGGACCGGGCGCGCGAAGTACGCGGTGAAGTCCTTGTCGTTGATGGTGATCTTGCCGCGGCCCGGCTTCAGCCAGACGCGCGCGACGGCGTCCTTGCGCTTGCCGGTGGCGTAGGCGCGGCCCTGCTTGTCGAGCTTCTGCACGTGCACCGGGGCGGCGGCAGCCTCGGAGGTGCCGGCGCTGCCCTTGAGGGCGCTCAGGTCCTCGAGCGTTCTGGATTCAGTTGCCATCCTCAGGCCCTCGCATTCTTGCGGTTCAGCTTGGCGACGTCGAGCGCCACCGGGTTCTGCGCGGCGTGCGGATGCTCGGGGCCCTTGTAGACCTTGAGGTTACGCATCAGCTGGCGCTGCAGCGGGCCGCGCTTCAGCATGCGCTCGACGGCCTTCTCCAGCACGCGCTCGGGGAACTTGCCCTCGATGATCTGGCGCGGCGTACGGCTCTTGATGCCGCCCGGGAAGCCGGTGTGCCAGTGGTATTCCTTGTCCTCGTACTTGCGGCCCGAGAAGACGACCTTCTCGGCGTTGACGACGATGATGTTGTCGCCGCAGTCGACGTGCGGGGTGTAGATCGGGCGGTGCTTGCCCTTGAGGCGGGTGGCGATGAGAGCGGCGAGGCGGCCGACGACGAGACCGTCGGCGTCGATCACCACCCACTTCTTGTCCACCTCGCCGGGCTTGGCGACGAAGGTCTTCATAATCTGGCTCCTGGGCCGCGTTTCTGTGCGGCGGACGGGCCGCCGGCCGGACTGCCTCAGATTGTGGATCCCTGGCGGGGCGGCGGCGACGATGACGGGCGGAAGGCTCGCGCCGTCCGCTGTGCGCAGTTCAACTAGATTGAACCGCACGGCCTGTCAATGCACTTTCGATGTCGCGAGGCCGGAATTATACTGCAAATTCAATGATGCAGCGCGAGTGGTATCAGGATGCCGCAAGCACGGTAGTATGATACCGCGCTCTTGGCTGCGATGGCCGTCATCTCGCGATCGGGTGTCACGGGATCGAGTAGGTCGCTGTCGCGTGCGCCACCATGGCCTCGCCGCCCGCATCGAACAGGGCGACCTCGGCGACCACCAGCCGCCGCCCGACCTTGATGAGCCTGACGTCGGCGGTCAGCTCGCCTGGCTGCGGGCGCTTGAGGAAGTTGATGTTGAGCGAGGTCGTCACGGCCTGCAGCGCCGGCCGCCCGAGCGTCGCCAGGATGGCGACGTAGATGCCGACATCGGCCAGCAGCACCATGGCCGGTCCGGAGATCGTCCCGCCCGGGCGCAGGTGATCGTCGCTCGCCGGCAGACGGACCCGCGCCGTGTTCGGACCGACGGCATCGATCAAGATCAGCTTGCCGCCGCGACCGACTTGAGGAAAATGCTCCCCCATCAGTTCGCCGACCTCGGCGAGCGAGAGCGCCGCGGCGGCGCCGGTCAGTCCCGGAGGCGAATCTGTTGCGGAAGACGGGGTGGGTTTCATCGTATTGTCGTCTTTGTCGTTGCTGTAGGTTGCGGCAGATGCGACGCCCACAGGGTGTGCGGGTTCAAGCGGGGCGCCGAGGTGCCTCGGAACAGATCAAACAGACGAGGAAGGGAATCGCAATGCGTGTTCATGGTCGGCTGATGGCGGTGATCGCGGCAGCGCTCGTCCTCGCTTTTGTGCCGCTCGCCGGACCGGCGGCGGCACAGGACGTCAACCAGATCCAGCTCAGCGAGGAGCAGGTCAAGGGCTTCGTGACGGCGCAGAAGGATCTCTCCGCCATCGCCGGCAAGCTGCAGGAAGCCGGTGACAAGCCGGACGCGGCGCTGGAGGCGGAACTCGAGACCATCGCCAAGAAGCACGGCTTCAAGAACTTCCAGGAACTCGACGATGTCGCCGCCAACGTGTCGATCGTCATGGCCGGCCTCGATCCGCAGACCGGCAACTTCACCGATCCCCAGGAGGCCTTGAAGAAGGAACTGGCGGACATCGAGGCGGATGCGTCGATCCCGGCTGAGGAGAAGAAGCAGCTGGTCGACGAGCTGACCGAAGCGATCAAGACGACGCCGCCGCTGAAGCACGCCGGCAACGTCGAGGTCATCAAGAAGCATCGGGCCGAGATCGAGGCGGCGCTGCAGTAGCCGCTGCGCGCCGGGCGGCGGCAGCAGCCGCATCGCCCGGTATCGCTGTTCTCGTTCCAACGTCATCGACGTTTCTAACGGTACACCACCTGCAGGTCCGCTATCCGCGCGACCCATTCCGGGAGTTCCACATGCGTATGCGCCCCTCGATGTCTATAGCCACGCTCGCTGTCGCGGCCGTCCTCGCTCTTTTGCCGGCGGCGCCGGCCGCAGCGCAGGAGTCGCAGCAGGTCAAGCTGACCGACGCGCTGGTGAAGAGCTATCTCGCCGCCTCCAAGGACCTCAAGGCCATCTCGCCGAAGCTCGAGGCAGCGGGCGAAAATGTCGATGCCAAGCTCGAGGCCGAGCTCGAGGGCATCGCCACAAAGGCCGGCTTCAAGAACTATGAGGAACTCGAGGATGTCAGCTACACGCTGTCGCTTGTCCTCGACGGGTTCGATCCCGACTCGGGCGCGTTCGGAGAGCCCAAGAAGCAGCTCGAGAAGGAGCTGGCCGAGGTGAAGGCCGACAAGTCGATTCCGGCCGACGAGAAGAAGCAGCTCGTCGCGGACCTCGAGGAGTCGATCAAGTCGACGCCGCCGCTCCAGCACAAGGAGAACATCGAGGTGGTGAAGAAGTACCGCGAGCAGCTTTCGCAGGGCAAGGATTGAGCCGAACTTGGCCCCGCCGGGAACGGGCAGGGTCCACGACGGTTTACGCAGGGGCGGCCGTGACAGTGACGGCCGCCCGCTCCGTTTCTGCAACCTCGGGCGGCGGTGCCGCCTTCACAGCAACCCCGCCCGATCGAGTGAGATCGCCATGCAGGAAAAAGTGCACGGCCTGGCGGCCGGCGAGGCCCCGCTCGTGCTGGTCGAGCGGCCGGAGCGCGGCATCGCCGTCGTGACGCTCAACAAGCCGGAATCGCGCAACGCGCTGTCGCTCGGCATGATCGGGGCGCTGCACGAGGCCATCACGGCCCTCTCTGTCGATGCGTCCGTCTCGGCGATCGTGATCGCGGCGAAAGGCCCGGCGTTTTCGGCCGGCCACGACCTCAAGGAGCTGACCGCGCACCGCGCTGACGCCGACGGTGGGCGGTCCTTCTTCAAGGAGACCATGGATGCCTGTGCGGGGCTGATGCTCGCCATCGTCAATTCGCCGAAGCCGGTCATCGCGGCCGTCGAGGCGACCGCCACTGCGGCCGGTTGCCAGCTCGTCGCCACCTGCGATCTCGCGGTCGCGGCCGACACCGCCAAGTTCTGCACGCCGGGCGTGAACATCGGCCTGTTCTGCTCGACACCGATGGTGGCGCTCGCGCGCAACGTGCCGAGGAAGCGCGCCATGGAGATGCTGCTGCTCGGCGAGCTGATCTCGGCAGCCGAGGCGGCGGAGTATGGTCTCGTCAATCGCGCCGTCCCCGCCGCCGAGGTGATGGGTGCCGCGCTCGGATTCGCGCGCCGCATCGTCGCAAAGTCACCGGCGACGGTCGCCATCGGCAAGCAGGCATTCTACCGCCAGATCGAGCAGCCGCTCGCCGAGGCTTACACCTACGCGGCGGGCGTCATGGTCGAGAACATGCTGATCCGGGACGCGCAGGAAGGCATCGGCGCCTTCATCGACAAGCGCAAACCGGAGTGGAAGGGATGCTGACGGGGCTGCCGCAGCGGCTGTCCCTCGTCACGCTCGGCGTCGCAGATGTCGGCCGTTCGCGCGCCTTCTACGAAGCGCTGGGCCTCAGGTCGGCCGCGTTCGACAGTCCCGGCGTCGCTTTCTTCGACATGAACGGTGTCATCCTCGCGGTGTTTGGCCGCGATGCGCTGGCCGAGGATGCCAACGTCATGGCCGAGGGGCGGGGCTTCTCCGGCATCGCGCTGGCGATCAACGTCGACAGTGCCGCCGCCGTCGATGAGGTGCTGGCCAGCGTCGCGGCGCGCGGTGCCCGCATCACGCAACCGGCGCGCAAGGTGTTCTGGGGCGGCTATTCGGGCTATTTCCGCGACCCCGACGGCTATCTCTGGGAGATCGCCCACAATCCGTTCTGGCCGCTCGACGAGCACGGGCGGCCGGTCCTGCCGAAGCCTGCCGAGACATGAGCCCCATGACCAACATGAACCACGACAGCTATCCCGACGATTACCTGATGCACATCCTGTCGACGACGCGCGCCATTGCGCTGGTCGGCGCCAGCGCCAACATCAGCCGCCCGAGCTACGTCGTCATGGGCTACCTGCTCGCCAAAGGGTACCGTGTGTACCCCGTGAACCCCGGTCATGCCGGCGGCCAGATCCATGGCCAGAAGGTCTACGGCTGCCTGACCGACGTGCCCGGCCCGGTCGATATGGTCGACATCTTCCGCAACTCCGCCGCCGCCCATGACGTCGTGCGCACCGCCATCGGCGAAAAGGACCGGCTCGGCCTCAAGTCGGTCTGGATGCAGATCGGTGTGCGCAACGATGCCGCCGCTGCCGAAGCCGAGGCCGCCGGCCTGGAGGTCGTCATGGACCATTGCCCGAAGATCGAATACGCCCGCCTCGCCGGACGTGCGGGCTGGGCCACAGGCCGCTGAAAATTCGCGGTTGCGCGATTGCGGCGCCATCAGTTGCGCCCGGAGACCTGACGCACGCCCTCGAATTGCCGCGAAACGCGCTCATCCTCCGGGCACGCCGGAGGAAAGGGGGACTTTGCATTCCGCCGCACGGGTCTCAGAGGTGAACCAGATCCGTGTTTCCGCGTTAAAGAACTGGACCCTACCGAGGGCTGCTGCGACGAGGAGGGGACTTTACGTCCTGCCCCTGTTGCGAGCATATTCCCGCCCGACGTCCTTCTGGAGAGTTAGATGAAGTCCAATGCGGTGCAGTCCGTCGACCTGAAGATTGACTGGTCGGCTCAAACAATCTTGCCTATCGAGTTCCGTGGCGAAGAGCTGGTACTCGACGCGAAGGCCTATCAGGGCAAAGACCCGACCTACCAGGCACTGGCGCTGATCCATCGGTCCGAGGAGGCCGCCAACGACGAGCTGCCGATCGTTCGTGTTCATTCGGGCTGCGTCACGGGCGACATCTTCCATTCGCTGCGTTGCGACTGCTATCAGCAGCTGCAGGCGGCGCTGGAGCGGATCGTCAACTCTCCGGTCGGCGTTCTGCTCTATTTGCCCTACCACGAGGGGCGCGGCATCGGACTGGTCAACAAGATCCGCGCCTATGCGCTGCAGGACCAGGGCCTCGATACCGTCGATGCGAACATCGAGATCGGCGCGCCGATCGATGCGCGCGAGTATGGTCTCGCCGCCGACATCCTGTTCGATCTCGGCATGCCGGCGATCCGTCTGTTGTCGAACAACCCGGCCAAGGTCGAGGCGCTGAAGGCCGAGGGCATCAAGGTCGTCGAGCAGCTCGCCGTGCAGACAGAGCCGAGCCTTTACAACAAGCGTTATCTCGAGACCAAGCGCGTGCGTATGGCGCACAAGCTCTGATCCCGGAATAAATCACCGAACGTGCGATGAGCCGCGGACTTTCGTTCGCGGCTTTGTCGTGGGTATCGCGATGTGGCGCCCCGCTCCGCGCTCGATGCGTGCCAACGATTGGCGCGCGCTCCGATCGACCGAGCCCTTGCGAGGGCGTCAATCGGCAGCGCAATCGGCGCGCGCTCCGATCGACCGAGCCCCTGCGAGGGCGTCAATCGGCAGCGCAATCGAGGACCGTTGCTCATTCCCGCTGCAGCTCGGCGATCGGGTCGCCCTTGCCGG
>CALFEM010000532.1 GCA_937950105.1 uncultured Alphaproteobacteria bacterium
CGAACACATTGCCGAAGGCCGGCTGACCGACGAGATCGATGTCGGCGGCCGCGACCCCGATGCGTGACGTAGCCGTCCGCGTCCATCGACGCGAGGTCGCCGCCGACGAACCAGTCGCCGCGCATGACTTCGGCTTCTTCATCGGGGCGCTGCCAGTAGCCGAGCATGAGGCCGGGATCGCTGCGATGTACGGCGAGCAGGCCGGTCTCGCCCGACGGCAACGGCGTCTCGCCGCTGTCCTCGGGCAGGATCGCCACGCAGCGCCCGGCTTGCGGGCGGCCGATGCTGCCGGCGCGGCGCGGGATGGACGGCGAGGTCGAGATGTAGGTCGAGATCTCGCTCATGCCGAGGGCTTCGTGAAGGTCGCGGCCGCTCGCCGCGCGCCACGTGTCGAAGAGGCCGGGGGGCGGTGTCTCGCCGGCCGTCAGGCCGTGGCGTAGACTGCCGAGCGCACCGATGTCGCTGGCGCTCGCGTATTTCAGCATCTGCCGGTACACGCCCGGCACGGCGGCAAACAGCGTCGCGCCCGTCTTTGCGATCAGGCGCGGCCAGAGCGCGGGGTCCTTCTCGCCGGTATAGATGATCGAGGTGGCGCCGTTGGCCCATGGATCGGTGAGGCCGGTGCCGAGGGTGAAGGTCCAGTTGAAAGCGCCTGCGTGCAGCATGCGATCGGCGGCGCCGATGCCGTACCAGCCCTGATACATCGGCCGGCGTCCCAACGCCGCGCGCTGGGCATGCAGCACACCCTTCGGCGAAGCGGTGGTGCCGGAGGTGTAGACCATGTAGGCGGGATCATCGGCGCGGGTCGCGGCATAGCCTCCGGATGGTTCGACCTCGCGCAGCATGCGCGCGACATCCTCGGCGGTGATGATGTCGATGCCGGCCGCGAGCGGACGCGGCAGATGGTCGGCAAGCGCGACCGCGCGGGCACCACTGTCAGCGGCGAGGAAGGCGGCTTCGTCCTCGGAGAGATGCGTCGAGGTTGCAAGCGGCACGAGACCGGCGGCGATGGCGCCGAAGAACACGAGCGCATAGGCGCTGGTGTTGTCGAGGCGGATCAGCAACCGGTCGCCCGGCGCAAGGCCGCGATCGCGCAGGCCGGCGGCGATGCGCAGCGTCGCCGTCTCGACGTCGCGATAGGTCCAGGTCTCGCCCGGCTCTGCTGCCTCCGCATCGGCATAGACCAGCAGCGCGATTTTCTCGGGCGTCGCGCGTGCGGCGCGGCCGATCACGTAGGCCGCCATGTTGAACGCCTGTGGCGGCAGATCGCCCGTATAGCCGGGCTTGTTTGTCGGCGTCGTCACCATTGGCTCCGCGGGATGAGGCGCACGCACGATGGCGCCGGAAGGCCGAACTGCCGGTCAGCGCACCGCCGGCCTCTGCCACCACGTATCGATGTTGTAGCCCATCAGCGGCGTCTTCGCCGGGCGCTCGATCTGGTTCCAGTACGCGACCCATTGCGCCGGCAGGTGGAACAGCGGGATGACGTAATCGCCCGAGATGAGCACGCGATCGAGTGCCCGCACCGCCGAGACGAAATCCTCCTCGCCCCGCGCCGCCAGCATCTCCTTGATCATCTGATCGGCGGCCGGATTGGCGACGCCGGCCCAGTTATAGGTGCCCTCGGTTTTCGCCATGCGCGAATCCCAGCGGAAGATCTGCTCGTTGCCGGGTGATAGCGAGGCCGCCCACGTCGCCTGGATCATGTCGAAGTCGTAGCCCGAGACGCGCGACTGGTATTGCGCGCTGTCGACGACCCGCACACTGGCCTTGATGCCGAGCCGGGCCAGAGTCCCGACGAAGCCGCCGAGCAGCCGCTCCTGCGCCGCCGACTGCACCAGCGCCTCGAAGGCGAGCGGTGTTCCGGTCGCGGCATGCACCATCGTGGTCCCGCGCAACTCGTAGCCGGCGGCTTTCAGCATGTCGAACGCGGCGCGCAGATGCGCGCGATCCTGCCCGCTGCCATCGGAAACGGGATAGGCATGCGTGCCGTCCATCACCTCGGGGCGCACGGCACTCGCGAAGGGCGCCAGCAGCTCGCGCCCGCGTGCGTCGGCCGGCTTGCCGTGTGACGAGAGATACGAGCGCTCGAAGAAGCTCTGCGTGCGGCGGTAGAGCGAATGATAGAGATTGCGATTGACCCACTCGAAGTCGAACAGCTCGATCAGCGCGCGCCGCACGCGGGCATCGGCGAAGACTGTGCGGCGCGTGTTGAAGACGAGCCCGGTCATGCCGGCCGGCAATCCCGTCGGCAGTTCGGCCTTGACGATGCGGCCGTCGCGGACCGCCGGTATGTCGTAGCCGCCGGCCCAGCGCGCCGGGTCTTCCTCGTACCAGAAATCGATGGTGCCGCTCTTGAAGGCCTCGAACATGGCGGCGCCGTCGCGGAAATACTCGAAGCGCACCTCGTCGAAGTTGAAGCGGCCGCGATTGACGGGGAGATCGCGGCCCCAGTAGTCAGGATCGCGCGCATAGGTGATGGAGCGGCCGGGATCGATACGCGCGACTTCATAGGGGCCGGAACCGATCGGCGCCGTCAATGTCGTCTGGTCGAAGGTCGCGGCATCAACGAGGTGGCGCGGCAGCACCGGCATCAGCCCGAGGATCAGCGGCAGTTCGCGATCACCGCTCGCATCCAGCACGAAGCGCACGGCGCGATCCGAGACGCGCTCGGCGCGCGCGACCTTCGCGTAATAGGTGCGATGATTGGGGCGGCCCTTGTCGCGCAACAGCTGCCAGGAAAAGATCACGTCGTCGGCGGTCATGGGAATGCCGTCGGCGAAGCGCGCTCGGGCGTCGATGTGGAAGGTGATGCTGGAGCGGTCGTCGGGCATCTCGACCGTCTCGGCAACGAGGCCGTAGAGCGAAAAAGGTTCGTCGAGGCTGCGCGCCAGCAGCGTCTCGTAGACGTACTCGCGCATGCCCGCGACCGGGTTGCCGCGCACGATCAGCGGATTGAGGCTGTCGTAGCTGCCGGAGACGCCGACTACGATGCGGCCGCCTTTCGGTGCCGCCGGATCGACGTAGGAGAAGTGCGCGAAGCCGGCCGGCTCCTTCGCCGCGCCGTGCATGGCGATGGCGTGCAGGCGGGGGGCGGTCGCGTCCGCCGCTGCGGCGGGGACGCTTGCGACGACAGCGGCGAACCCGCACAGGGAGATGAAGAGCGTCGCCCACGGCGCCAGCGCCCTGCGGCGTCCGGCACCAGCCGCGGGGAACCTCGCCAGGACAGCCGGATGGCCGAGGATCGTCCTGCTTTTCCCGGCGGATGCCGTCGTCATCTCACATCCCTGTGCCACGCCCGGCCGCCGGCCGGAGTTCGCTCGCTCGTTGCGTCTTTGCCACGTCGATATGGCATCGGTGTGGGTATGCGCGGAAGTCTCGAAATGCGGCCACGGGATTGCCGCAATCCGAGCCTTACTGCCCGCCCACAGGTTGCCGGTGATCCTGTCTGGCCCGCGAGTGCGGGGGCGTCTGGTGCGGGTCACATCGACAAAGAGGGCGGGGTTGGCCCCTACGGGTCTTCAACAAGAGGCTAGGTACTTACATGTTCGAGAAGGTTTGCAGCACGCGGGCGGTTTCGGGGGCTTTGGCAGTGGCTCTGGCAGCGGGCCGCGCGGCGACGCCGGCGCTGGCGCAGAAGAAGGGCGAGAAGCCGGCTGAGGCGAAGCCCGCGGCTGCTGCTCCTGCCGACAAGGCCGGCGAGAAGCAGAGCGCCTGGGTGAAGCTGTGCGAGACGGCCGGCCTCGTGAAGAAGGACGCCGAGGGCAAGGACGTCAAGGACGAGAAGAAGATCTGCCTGACAGATCGGAAGAGCGTCGTGTAGGGAAAGAGTGTAGATCTCGGCGGTCGCCG
>CALFEM010000533.1 GCA_937950105.1 uncultured Alphaproteobacteria bacterium
ACGAGATGCCTAAGTGACTGGAGTTCAGACGTGTGCTCTTCCGATCTTCCGAACCACCCGCGCGCTACATGCAGCGCGTCGCCAAGGAACTCATGACGGCGGCACGGTCAGGTTCGCAGGTGTCGTTCGCGACCGCCGTGCGCAGTCATGCCGACGTGCCGTCCATCGGACTCTACTCGCTCGGGTCGCACGCCCGCAGCCTGCCGCAGGCCGAACGCCCGACCTACTTCACCGGCATGGTCAACTTCATCGCGCGCTACGCCGCCAAGGAAGCGCCGAAGTATCCGCTCGCCAGCGCCGTCGTGACCGGACAGACCGAGGAAACCAAGACCGGCGTCTACGTCGACACCAAGGTCACGCTGACCAGCGGCACGAGCTACGACGTGCGCTGGTGGCTGGTGCGCCGTGGCACGACATGGAAGATCCGCGACGCCGAGGTGCTCGGCTTCTGGATGAGCCCGTTCCTCAAGGATCTGTTCGAGAAGTACATCAACGAGAACGGCGGCAACCCGCGCGCCCTGGTGATCGCGCTCAACCGCTGAGTAACGCCGCGTAGCCGTCAGAGCCCCCACGGCAGCGTGCGCCGCATCACGTCAGCCGTCGGCGGCGCCTCGCGCGACACGCGGTCGCCATCGGCGGCGGCGATTAGCATCTGCGCCGCCAGCGCTGTGACCGCCGCGGCGATCACCGCGGCTCCGGCCAGCAGCCCCATGGCCGGCGCGTCGACCTCCGGCATGGATTTCGTCGTCTCGCGATGTCTCACCGTGCGCATGCGGGTCCTCCAGACAAGAACCGAGCATCGCACGCAAGTCCATCGATCCCGCTAAGGCTCCACCTAAACCTTTAGAGTTTGCCCTTACGCTTTCGCAAAGAGGTTGTGACAAAGTCGGCAGACCTTTCGCGGAAACCGCACGGCGCCAGCGCCGGGCGACAGGGCCATGAAGGCCCGGACGAACCCTGCACGGTTCCCCTCCGAGCATGACGCACGAGAGTTCACACCGGCCGCGCCGCAGCGCCGCCGGTCCTCGGTCCGTCGCCTCGGGAGTATGTGCGTTGAGACTTCTCAGTCACCTTCAGGGATCTCTGGCGCGCGGGTCGCGCTGGTGGCAGGGATCTCTCGCGCGCGGGTCGCGCTGGTGGAGATTGCCGGTCATCGGGTTCGGCTCGGCGCTCATCGCCACGATCTGGTTGGCCATCACGCTGCAGATCAACACCGACCGCCGCGCGATGCTGCAATCGCTGACGCACGAAGCCGTCAATCTGGCGCTGGTCTTCGAGCAGAGCACCGACCGGACCGCCCACGATCTCGATCGCATTCTCAAGTATCTGCGCTCGTCGTGGGAACGTACCGGCTACATGGCCGACTGGCCGCAGCTCGTGCAGGAGGAGTTCACCTTCAACAAGCGTACCGTGCAGATCGCCGTCATCGACCCCAAGGGCATGATGGTGACGAGCTCGAAGATGCTCTACCCCGATCCCCCCGTCGACCTCAGCGACCGCGAGCATTTCAAGGTCCATGCCGAGGCCCGGACAGACCAGTTGTTCATCTCGAAGCCGCTGCTCGGGCGTGCCTCCAACAAGTGGTCGGTGCAGTTCACGCGACCGCTGCTCGCCGAGAACAGCCGCTTCGCCGGTGTCGTCGTCGTCTCGCTCGATCCCGAGTTCCTGACGCGCTTCTACTCCTCGCTCGAACTCGGCGCCTCGGGCGGGCTGGCACTGGCCGGCACCGACGGCATCGTTCGTGCGGGTGCCGGCATCTATCACGACCGGCTCGGCAAGCCGCTGGCGTCGCGGGCGGCAAGCAGTCACGAGGCTCTCGAATCCGGCGTGCATGTCGCCGTCGACATGATCGACGGCGCACCGGTGGCGACCGCTACGCGCCGCTCGTCCGAGCTGCCGCTCGAGGTGGTCATCACCCGCAGCGACGCGCCGCAATACGCCGCATGGCTGCGCAATCGCCAGACCTACGTCATCGGCGGCGGCGTGCTGACGCTGGTGGTGCTGCTCGCCATGGCCGCCAGCCTCGTGCGCCGGCGCGGCTACGAGCGGCGCCTGCATTATCTCGCCCGATACGACAGCCTCACCAGCCTGCCGAACCGCATGGAGTTTTCCGCCAGCCTCGCACGCCAGCTCGCCGAACGCCGCAACGGCGGCACCTTCTCGGTGCATCTGGTCGATCTCGACGACTTCAAGTCGATCAACGACACGCACGGCCATCCGATCGGCGACGCCCTGCTCGCCGCCGTCGCCGACCGCCTGCGTGTGCACGTCTCCAGCGGTGACTTCGTCGCCCGTCTGGCCGGCGACGAGTTCGCCGTGATCCATCTCGGCCAGAGCACCGACGATGCCGCCTGGTTCGGCGACCTCCTCAGCACCGAACTCATGAAGCCGTTCGACATCGAGGGCGTGCGGCTGCAGACCGGCGCCAGCGTCGGTGTCGTCGTGGCCTGCGAGCGCTTTGCCGACGAAGACCAGTTGATGCGCTCCGCCGACCTCGCGCTCTACGAAGCCAAGAATGCCGGCGGCGGCACATTCCGCATTTTCGAAGAGCGCATGAACGAGGAAGCGCGCGAGCGGCGCATCGTCGAGACCGGCCTGCGCGAGGCGATCGCGAAGAACCAGCTCGAGCTGCACTACCAGCCGATCCTCGACATCGCGACTCGCAGCGTAACGGGCTTCGAAGCGCTGATCCGCTGGCGCCATCCCGACAAGGGGCTGATCCCGCCGCTCAAGTTCATTCCGGTCGCCGAGCAGACCGGCCTCATCGTCGACATCGGCGCGTGGGTGATCGCGCAAGCCTGCCGCGAGATCGCCGCGAAGGCCCCCGGCTACAAGATCGCCGTCAACGTCTCGGCCATCGAGTTCCGCGATTCCGACGTTGCCGCCACGGTGCGCCGTGCGCTTGCCGGGTCCGGCCTTCCGGCGGCCCTGCTGGAGATCGAGATCACGGAGTCGTTGCTGATGAAGAAGGACGCGACGACGCTCGCCCAGCTCGACGAATTGCGCAAGCTCGGTGTGATGATCTCGATGGACGACTTCGGCACCGGCTATTCGTCGCTCAGCTACCTGCAGTCGTATCCGATCGATTGCATCAAGATCGACCAGTCGTTCGTACGCTCGATCGGCCAGATCGAAAACGCCAAGGCGATCATCAAGGCGATCGCGACGCTGGCCGAAAGCCTGCACATGACCACGGTTGCCGAAGGTGTCGAGACGGAGCCGCAGTTCGAGACGCTCGAGGCGATGGGCTGCACCGAGGTCCAGGGTTATCTGTTCAGCCCGCCCAGGCCCATGGAGCAGATCCTCGCCTGGATGCGTGATCGCGATGCCGCCCGCGACGCCGCCATCGCCACCTCCCCGTCGAAGCCGGACATGCCGGCGGTCGCCAACGTGGCGGCGGCGTGACGCATCACGCAGCCGCCGAGCGCGCGGAAAGCAGCGCACGCAGATCGGCGAGGGTGTCGACCTCCGCGGCGGGCTTGTCGTGACGCCAGCGCACGATGCGGGGAAAGCGCACGGCGATGCCGGACTTGTGCCGCGTGCTCGCCTGGATGCCCTCGAACGCGATTTCGAACACGAGTTCAGGTGTCACGCGACGCACCGGTCCGAAGCGTTCGATGGTGTTCCGGCGCACCCAGCTCGTGACGCGTGCGAGTTCCTGGTCGGTCAGCCCCGAGTAGGCCTTCGCGAACGGCACCAGTTCGCCGTCGTCGCCGCGCACGGCGAACGTGAAGTCGGTGTAGAGGTTGGCGCGCCGCCCGTGCCCGGCCTGTGCGTAGACCAGCACGGCATCGACGCTCAGCGGCTCGACCTTCCATTTCCACCAGTCACCCTTGCGCCGGCCGCCGCGGTAAAGGCTGTCGCGGCGCTTGATCATGACGCCCTCCGCCCCGCGCGCTACGGCGCCTGCACGCGCCTCGGCAAGCGCGTCCCACGATGCGAAATCGATCAGCGGCGACACGTCGAGCCCGACATCGCGCGGCAATGCTGCGGCCAGCTCTTCGAGCTGCTGGCGCCTCCCGGCGAACGCGACTTCGCGCAGATCGTCGCCGCGCTGCTCGAGCAGATCGTAGGCGACGAGCCGCACCGGCGTGTCGGCGAGTTGCTTGCGGCTGACGGTCTTGCGGCCGATGCGTGTCTGCAGCGCCTGGAATGGCAGCGGCGCGCCGTCGCGCCACGGCAGGATCTCGCCATCGACCACGGTGCCCTCTTCGAGGAAATCGCCAAGCTGCGCGATCTCGGGGAAGCGGTCGGTGACGAGTTCCTCACCGCGCGACCAGATGAACGGACGCCCGCCCCGCACGACCAGCTGCGCGCGGATACCGTCCCACTTGTATTCGGCGAGCCAATCGCTCTCGGCGCCGAGTGAGGCCGGATCACCTTCCAGCGCGTAGGCCAGAAGAAACGGATAGGGCGTCGAGCGCGCCTCGCTTTCGCTGGCCGCGATGAGCGCTTCGTAGCTCGTATCGAGCGGCGTCCAGTTTCCCATCAGGCGCTGCGCGAGCAGCGGCTCGTCGATACCCGTGGCGACGGCGAGCGCGCGCGTGACGAGCTTCTGCGACACGCCGATGCGAAAGCCGCCGGTGATGAGCTTGTTGAAAATGAAGCGCTGGTCGGGCGGCAGTTCGCGCCACGCGGCGACGATGCGGGCACGCCGCCCGGCCTCGTCGAGCCCGTCGAGGCCGCGGATCTCGGCCATCCACCATGCGAGATCGTGCGCGCTCGATGCTCCGACC
Source organism: uncultured Alphaproteobacteria bacterium (assembly GCA_937950105.1). Taxonomy (GTDB): domain Bacteria; phylum Pseudomonadota; class Alphaproteobacteria; order Rhizobiales; family Hyphomicrobiaceae; genus JAEUMD01. The sequence goes on from CALFEM010000533.1 coordinate 4,737, forward strand.
GAGGGCAGCACCAGCGCAATCGTCTCGGCGAGATCGCCGACCACCGCGTAGGCATCCTCGAACAGCCAGAGCGGGATGCCCACCTCTTCTGCCGCCCACGTCCGCAGCTGCGTCGCCGTGACCGCGCGGCGCGGCGTACGGCCCGACAGCAGCGCAATGGCCCAGATGCGGCTCGCGTCGTCCACATCGGCGAAGTAACGCGCGAGCGCTGCGACCTTGGCGTTGATACGCGTGGTGCGATCCAGCTCGTGGAACAGCTCGGTGAAGCGGCGCATCGCGTCACACCTCGGCAGCGGGATCGCCCGCACGCGCATCGCCCGCGCCAGGCTCGGCCCGAGCCTCGGTCTCCGCATCTGCGTCGGCCTGCCTCTCGGCCGCAGCCGTACGACCGGAAACCTCGTCCGCTACGGGATCTGCCTGCTCGCCCTCGAACTCCGTCGTGACGACGTGCGCGTCGTAGCCTCGCTCGGCGAGATGACGGCAGAACGACGACGTGTAACCGTGCGTGACGTAGATGCGCTCGGCCCCGGTGGCGGCGATCGCCGCATTCAGCGCCGGCCAGTCGACATGATCGGACACGACGAAGCCCCGATCGACGCCGCGGCAATAGCGGATGCCGCGCAGGGCCATCCAGCCGGACGCGAACGCCGTCGATACGTCACCGAACTTCGCGAGCCAGCGCCCGGCGAGTGCCGACGGAGGCGCGACGACGAGCGCACCGGCGAAGTCAGCCCGGCTCATGGCGCTCGTCACCTGCCGCGTCGGCGGCAGCGCAAGGCCCTGTGCGCGGAGCACTGCGTTGGTCGCCTCGACGGCGCCATGCGTCAGGATCGGTCCTATACCCGCGTCGATGTTGGCGATGATGCGCTGCGCCTTGCCGAGGGCATAGGCACCGATCACCGCGACGCGTCCTTCGTCGCGGCACGTCCGCCACCAGTGCTCGATGTCGGCGATGATTTCGGCTTGCGGCCGCCACTTGAAGACCGGCAGTCCGAATGTGCACTCGGTGACGAACGCATTGCACCGCACCGGCTCGAACGGCTCCGACAGGCCATCGACCTCGGTCTTGTAGTCGCCCGATACGACCGCGACCTCGCCCTTCCATTCGAGGCGAATCTGCGCCGAACCCGGGATGTGGCCGGCCGGGTGGAATGAGATCGTGACGCCGCCGATATCGATGCGCTCACCGTAACCGACGCCCTCGATGTCGATGTCGCCCAGGCGATGGCGGATGACAGGAGCAGCGGCATGGGTCGCCAGATAGTGCGCGTTTCCATAGCGCGCGTGGTCCGAATGCCCGTGCGTGATGAGCGCGCGCGCCACCGGCCGCCACGGGTCGATGTACACATCCGCCGGCGGGCAATAGATGCCCCGATTGGTGAACGACAGCAGGTCCGACACCGGTGCTCCGTGCCTAACGCGACTGCGGACGTGGACGCGTCCGGGGTAGTGCGCGCGCTGGCCTCACCGCAGCAGCATGCCCGCTCCCGAGACCAGCAGTACCAGAAGCACCACAGTGCGGAAATGTTCCGCCGGAATGAGCGGGCGCAGCCGCTGACCGATCGCGACACCGGCGAGCGCCGGCAGCACCGCCAACATCGACGCGAACATGGTGGCGTCACTCGCCATGCCGTTCACCACAAGCGCCGCGGCCAGTACCATCGAGGCGATCAGCACGCCGAGGTTGATCGCCTGTACCAGCCGCGCCGGTTCGAGACCGAGTGCCATCACGTAGGGAACCAGCGGCATCACCTGCGAACCGGTCAGCCCCGTCAGCACGCCGTTGAGCAGCCCGACCGGCATCTGCAGCACCCGCGCCGCCCGGCCCGAAATCGCCAGCGTCGGCCGCGCCAGGGCAAACAGCGCATAGGCGACGATGGTGGCGCCGAGGACCAGCACTGCCACACGCGTCTGCACTGCCCCGAGCAGCACGATGCCGAGCGCGATGCCGGGCAGCATGGCGAGATACAGCAAGGCAAAGCGTCGCCCCGTCTCGATCAGGAATCCGTTACCGATCGCCACGGAGACGTTGGTCGCCATCGCCGGCATCAGCACCAGCGCGATCGCTTGCTCGAGGTCGAGCGTGTAGACGAGGAACGGCAGCGCCGACGACGCATAGCCGAGTCCCGTCGCGCCTTTGACGATACCGGCGAGCAGCAGACCGCCGCCCACCAGCGTCAACAGATGCAGCCCAATCCCCGGCAACACGATCGCACTGCTCATCGGCTCGCACCCGCCGCTTCACTCGAAGGCCGTGTGGCCACCGTAAGGCATGCCGTCGGCATCCACGAACCACGGCTTCACGCTGGTGCCGCGGCGCATGGAGTACATGTAGAAGATGGGCATCGACGGCGGGAACAACGCGCGATAGGCGCTGCCGTTGAAGGTGACGAAGATGTGGTCGGCGAAGTGCCGTTCCACCGCCACCCGTTCGATCATGTTCATGGCCAGATAGCGCCGCGCGCCTTCGCCGGCATCATCGCCGCCGCGATACCACTTCGCGGCGCACACGCCGAGCTTGTCCAGCATGGCGGCAGCATCGCGCGGCGGCGTCATCCCCCCGCTCGCTGCCGAGCCCGCCCCCGGTCCCGTCACGGACCGCGACACGTGGTCGACCAGCACGCTGAGGCGCACGCCGTCCATGCACCGGGCCCGTGCGGCCCGCATCACGTCGGCGAAGTAGCTGTCGATGCTTGGTTCGCTGTGCCCGTTGAGGCGGGCGTGGGTATCCGTCAGGCACAGCGTAAAGTGGGCGCCGACCGGATAGGTCGCGGCAATGCGGCGCCCCATCGACGCGAGGTAGTCGAGGCACGTGAGATCGGGACTGGCTATCGCCGGACGCGGCCCCTTGCCCCAGTAGAGCACGAAGCCGATCGGTTCATCGCGCCGCATTTTCTCAGCCACGATGCGCTCCAGCAGCGCGAGGTCTGAAGGCTGCTCGCGCTTGAACGCCCACGTGTTGAAGCTCTTCAACACCTCAGCCGCCGCCGGCCGGAGCGCGAGTTTTGCCAGCGGGCCGGCACGCCAGCCATCCACGGAACGATCGACCATGCAATGAAACCCCTACAAGACACGCTGAAATACGGCCGGACGCGGCCATTCGCGGTTAACATCTCGTTAATCGCGGTTAATATTTCGTAAACGAAACACTTTTTATTAGGAGCGGAGCAAACTATAATTGCCATGTTCAATATTCATCATTTGAATGATACACGATGTCGGAAACCTGCACTTGCGATTTACTCCGCAGAACCGAGAGCGGCGAGAGCCGTTCTTTGTCGGCTCGGCTGTTGCTGGCCGGCGATCGCGCCCTCGTTGTCGCCTTTTCGGAAAGCGAGCAGCCGGCTGTCCCGCCCGGACGCGCGCTCGAGATTGTCGTCGCCCTCGACCGCGCTCTCGCCGCCGCGCCGCCACCGGGATTCGTCGAAGCCATTCCTGCCTACGACAGCCTGCTGGTCGCCTACGATCCGGCCGTCGCCGATGTCGAGGCGATCGCGCGCGCCATCGAAAGGGCCCTGGCCACGCTCACCGACGCCGCACGGGCGCCGGTCAAGCGCTGGCGCATCCCGGTGGTCTACGGCGGCGCCTTCGGCCCCGACCTCCCGGCCGTCGCAGCCCACCTTGGCCTCGGCGAGAGCGAGGTCGTCTCTCGGCATGCGGGCGCCGACTACACCGTTGCCATGATGGGCTTCCTTCCGGGCTTCACGTATCTCGCCGGGTTGCCCGCCTCGCTCGCCGTGCCTCGCCTCGCGACGCCACGCCCGCGCGTCCCCGGCGGCGGCATCGGTATCGGCGGCGCCCAGACCGCCATCGGCTCCATCGCCGGACCGAGCGGCTGGCACCAGATCGGCCGCACGCCGGTGCTGACGTTCGACCGCAACCGCCAGCCGGTGACCTTCCTCGAACAGGGTGACGAGGTCGAACTGGTCGCGATAGGGGCTGAGCTGTTCGCGGACATCGCGCGCGCGGCAGCCGCCGGAGAGATCGTCGCGGAGCGCGCCCGATGACGGCGCTGCGCATCATGTCGTGCGATCCGCTGACCTCGCTGCAGGACTTCGGGCGCCCGGGTCTCTCACGCCTCGGCATCCCGCGCTCGGGCGCGATGGACCCTCTGGCCCTCCGCGTCGCCAACGCCCTCGTCGGCAACGCCGCGAACGAAGCCGCGATCGAATTGACGCTCGGGTCTATCCGGGTCGTCGCCGAAGGAGGGCCGGTGCGACTCGCCGTCACCGGCGCGCCGGCCGACATCGACATCGCCGGCACACGCATGTCGCATCATGCTTCGCTGGTGCTCGACGACGGCGAGACGCTGACCGTGCGCCGGCCGCGCACTGGCGTCCGTACGATGCTCGCGGTGGCGGGCGGCTTCGACATCGCGACGGAACTCGCCAGCCGCTCGCTCTACGCCCGTGCCGCCCTCGGCGGCCTCGGCGGGCGTGCCCTGGTTGCCGGCGATCGCCTGCCGTTGCGCCTCGCCGCGGCACCGTACCGGGCGCTGGAACTCGCGTGCGAGCCGGTGCCGCTCTGCGGTGACGCCCCGGTCCGCATCATTCTCGGCCCGCACGCCGACCTGTTCACAGACACAGCCATCGCGGCCCTGCTTGCCGCGCCCTACCGGATTTCTCACGCCAGCGACCGCATGGCCTATCGCCTCGATGGTCCGCCACTGGCCGCCCCCCGTCTCGAGCCCGACCGGCCGCGCGAACTGGCATCACAGGGCGTTCTCTCCGGCGCCATCCAGATCCCGCCCGACGGCATGCCGCTCGTGCTGATGGCCGATTGCCAGACAGTCGCCGGCTACCCGCGCATCGCCACCATCCTCACGCGCGATCTGAGGCGCGTCGCACAGAGCCGCCCCGGAGATGTTGTCCGCTTCGCCGCGATCGGCATCGACGAGGCCATGAGCCTCGCGCGCATTGCCGCCGCCGAGCCGCTGAGGGTGCGGCCGCTGCGCCATCGCGGCCGTGTCACCGGCGCCGCCACGGCGACCGCGCTGGCACACGTAGCCGACGCTGCCGTCAACGCGCTCGATATGGCGAGCTGGGATGCACGCTGACAGTCCTGTCCGCCGTTCCACAATGTGCGCCCGCGCACGCATCCGTCTCAGGGGAAATACTGGCCGAGCCAGGTTTCCGTCAGTGCGCGCCCGTCGTGGCTCAGATACGCGCGCAGCTCGACCGGCTCGCTGCCCGTGGTCTGGATGTCGAACAGCGCTCGCCAGCGCTCGCGCTGATCGACCACCGGATGCGTGTAGGCGTTCGAGACCTCGCCGCGCGACGCCGTCACGATCAGCTTGACGCCGGAGTTGCGGTCGAGACCGCGGAACACGCCGCCCTGGAAATCGATGACGAACTTGCGCACGCCCTCGGGCCGCTTGGTGCCCGGCCGCCCGCCCATGCCGGAGAAGCTGGCGGTGGCGCGGCCGAGGCCGTGCTCCAGCGGCACGTCGTCGGTCCACGTCAGGCGGTAGCTCCACGCCTTGGACTGGCCGCCTTTCAATTGCTCCTTCGGGTTCCACCACAGCGCGATGTTGTCGTGGATCTCGTCGTCGGTCGGGATCTCGAGCAGTTGCACCGCGCCCTCGCCCCAGCCTTCTCCCGGCTCCACCCACACCGACGCGCGCCGCTCGTAGAACACGCCGTCGTCGAGATAGCTGACGAAGTCGCGGTCGCGCTGCTGCAGGCCGAAGCCCTTGATGTTGGAATCGAGGAACGAACTGGTCTGCACGCGCGGCGGATTGTTGAGCGGTCGCCAGAGCCGCTCGCCGCTGCCGGTGAGGATGCCGAGGCCGTCGCTGTCGTGCACCTCGGGGCGCCAGTCGGCCGCCTGCTTGCGGCTGCCTTCGCCGTACCAGAACATGCTCGAGAACGGCGCGATGCCGAGCCGCTCGATGTCCTTCCTGGCATAGAGTTCGAGTGACACGTCCTGCGTGATGCGGTGGATGTCACGCTCGTCGCTGGTGCGGCGCGTGACGATGCGATAGGCGCCGGTGACGCTCGGGCTGTCGAGCAGGCCATAAATGGTCAGGCTCTGGCCCTCGCCCGCCTCGAGCCAGTAGGCGGCGAAGCGCGGGAACTCCTCGGGTGTCGGCAGGCCGGAATCGATGGCGAGGCCGCGCGCCGAGAGGCCGTACTGGTTGTAGGGACCGGAGGTGCGGAAATAAGAGGCGCCCAGCGCCGCATACCAGTCGTTGTCGAGGCTCGGCCCCATGATGCGGAAGCCGGCGAAGCCGGTGCTGGCGGGGAGCGCGCGCGCCGGATGGTCGGCCGGCATGTCGAACAGGGCCGTATCGTAGATGATCTCGCGCGCCTGCCCCCCGGCCACCGTGTGCATGCGCACCGGCTCCTGGAAATAGCGGCCGAGATGGAACAACTGCACGGGCGTCTGGCCGAGCGGAATGGTGGCGGCACGGCGATAGCGGATCTGCTGATAGGCGTCGTAATCGAGCTTGTCGAGAATCTCGCCGTGTGGCGAGCGGGCCGACACGTACGGCTGGCGGGAGAGATCGCGCGCCTCGGCCTTGAGCGTGTCGAACGAAAATGCCTTGGCCGGGCCGTAGCCGACGCCTGCCCCGAGCGTCTCGCCACTTGCGGCACTCGCCCCTGCGGTGGCACCGGTCGGCGGATTCGATTCCGCCAACGCGCGGGTGCCGGGCAGGGGCGCACCGCTCGCGGTCACGAAGGTCGCAGCGGTGAACGTGGCGGCGCTGCCGATGAAACGGCGGCGCGTCAGCGCGAACGGCATGAGGCGAAGGCTCCTTGCAAGCAGGTTCGGGCGCGAACTTGTCGCCTGTGGCGGCGCCGCGCAAGTGTGCGGTGGGAGGGTACGGTCGGCGGACCGTGGTGTGGGAGCGCCTTGAAGCACCGCAAAATCGGCGGGGCTATGGCGGCGCAACCGCGCCTTCTTCAGAGACCGGCGAGAAACGCGAGCAAGTTGTCGCGGTCCGCCTGCGACAGCGCGGCGTAGGCGTCGCGGGCGCGGGCCGCTTCGCCGCCGTGCCACAGGATCGCCTCCTCGATGGTGCGGGCGCGACCGTCGTGCAGCAGACCGGGGAGCGAGCCGTAGGCGATGCGTGCCAGCCGCCGGGAGAGCCCCCACAGCGGCGCCGTGCGCCATTCGCTGCCCGAGGCGCTGCCCTCGGGGCGGTTGTCGGCGAGCCCCTCCCCCATGTCGTGCAGCAGCAGATCTGAAAACAGACGCACGCCCTGCCGCGCGCGGTGCGGCTTCATCGTCGTCTGACTGGTGGTGAAGCCGGTCCAGTGACACCCGTGGCAGCCCGATGCGGCAAACGCCCGCTCACCGGCAGCTTCGGGCGGATGAGTGATGAGCACTAGATTGGACGGCGGCTCCAGTCCTTCGAGGTAGGCGACCAGCAGGCCGATTTCGGTATCGCTGATCTCGGCGCCGCCCGCCGCAGCCGAAGCCCCGCTCGGCGCAGCGAGGCAATCGCGTTGTGCCGGAGTGCAGTCCCCGCCGTGCTGCGCCAGCCGCAGAGAGGAAATCCCCATATCGAGATGCAGCGCCTCGGCCGTCTGCTGCGCCAGCGTCGCCACCGACGCCTTCCAGCCGAAGCGGGCGAGCACCGCTTCGCCGGTCGTCGGATCGACGGCCTCGCCGACGCGGCCCGAGATGCCGTCTCCATCCTTGTCGTCGGGATCGGCCAGCGCCCGGATATCGGCGGCGGCGATCGCCGCGACGAAGCCCAGTCCGTCGAGAGGCGGCGGCACCCGCAGCGACAGCGCCAAATCCGCCGCGGGCGAGCCATAGGCCGGATCGGCGATGGCCGGGCGCGGGCGATCGAGCTGCACCTCGCGGCCATCGACGAGGCGCACGACGCTCGGCTCGTCGTTGATGGCAATCCGCCCCTCGGCCAGATGCCCGGGCACCGCGCGGTCCTGCAGCTGCAGCCCGTAGACCGGATCGGGGGTTCCGTCGGGCCGCGACAGCCGCAGTAGCCGCCCCCCAAACCGGTCCGCCGGGTTGGCTGCCGCAGGACCGCCGTGGCAGGCCGCGCAGCTCACCGCGTTGTAGAGCGGCCCCAGCCCGTCGACGCCTTCCGAGACGTTGGGCGCCGGCTGCCATTCGGCGTGGAAGATCGCCTCGCCAGCGCGAAACCGGGCGGCATCGCGGGCGCTCATCCCGCGTGCAGGATCGGCGGCCGGGAGAGTTCCCGATCCGGCACCCGCGCCGCCGACGGCAGCCACCATCGACGCGAGCACGAGGGCGACCGTGCCGAGGCCGGCGGCGCACCACCGCCCCACGAAACTCTGCCCGGCGCGCGCCCTATCGACTTGTCGCATCCACCATCTATCCTGCGAGCCGCTTGCGCCGCGGGAACGCCGCCCGTTCACCACTCGCGCGACGAGCGGTGCTATGGTCCGCGCCGGACGCGCCGCGCGCCGCCTGTGACCCAAGTCCTGCCATACCT
>CALFEM010000534.1 GCA_937950105.1 uncultured Alphaproteobacteria bacterium
GTCCACCTTGCTCAACCTGATCGCCGGCCTGACGCAGGTCACGGGCGGCGCCATCCTGCTCGAGAACCGCGAGGTGAGCGAGCCCGGACCGGACCGCGCCGTCGTCTTCCAGAACCACTCGCTGCTGCCGTGGCTCACCGTCTACGACAACGTCCGCCTCGCGGTGGACAAGGTGTTCGGCGGCGCCAAGACGCGCGCCGAGCGCAACGAGTGGACGCTGCACAATCTCGATCTCGTGCAGATGGTCCATGCCAAGGACAAGCGGCCCGCGGAAATCTCGGGTGGCATGAAGCAGCGCGTCGGCATCGCCCGCGCGCTCGCCATGGAACCGAAGGTGCTGCTGCTCGACGAGCCGTTCGGCGCGCTCGACGCGTTGACCCGCGCTCACCTGCAGGACTCGGTCATGCAGATCCATGCGCGGCTCGGCAACACCGTCATCATGATCACGCACGATGTCGATGAAGCCGTGCTGCTCTCCGACAAGATCGTCATGATGACGAACGGTCCTTCCGCAACCATCGGCGAGGTGCTCGACGTCGAACTGCCGCGCCCGCGCCGCCGGCTCGAACTCGTCAACGATCCGACCTACCTGCACTGCCGCGAGGCGGTCCTGAAATTCCTCTACGAGCGTCATCGCGCACCGGCCCTGCAGGCTGCCGAATAGCAATCCAGCGCAGCCCTAGAGCGGAACGGAGATCCGAGACATGCAGAAGCAGAGACTGGTCGTCGTCGGCAACGGCATGGCGCCGGGCCGGGCCCTGGAGCGGCTGTTCGAAGCCGCACCCGACGCCTACGACGTGACGATTTTCAATGCCGAGCCGCGCGTGAACTACGACCGCATCATGCTGTCGCCGGTTCTGTCGGGCGAGAAGACCTTCGAGGAAATCGTCATCCACGGCGACGGCTGGTACATCGATCACGGCGTCACGCTCTACAAGGGCCACAAGATCACCGCCATAGATCGTGCTGCCAGGACCGTCACGAGCGAGCACGGCGTGGTCGCGCCGTACGACAAACTCATCATCGCCACCGGATCGGTGCCGACCATCATCCCGGTTCCCGGCCACAAGCTCGCTGGTGTACTCACCTACCGCGATCTCGACGACGTCGACGCCATGCTTCTCGCCGCAAAGGGGAGAGGCCGCGCGGTCGTCATCGGTGGCGGACTTCTTGGGCTAGAGGCCGCCGCCGGTCTGAAGCAACAGGGCATGGACGTCACCGTTCTGCACCTGATGCCGACGCTGATGGAGCGCCAGCTCGACCCCAACGCCGGATACCTGCTGCAGAAGGCCGTGCAGGCGCGCGGCATCGATGTCATCACGCGCGCCAACACGAAGGAAATCGTCGGTACAGATCCGGCCCTCGGCCCGCCGCGCGTCAAGGCCGTGCGTCTCGACGACGGCACCGAGATCGAGGCGTCGATCGTCGTCATGGCTGCCGGCATTCGACCCAACGCGGCCCTTGCAAAAGACGCCGGCCTCACGATCAATCGCGGCATCGTCGTCACGCCGGACATGCGCACCAGCGATCCCGACATCTTCGCTCTCGGCGAATGCGCGGAAGCATCGAACCAGGTGTTCGGCCTCGTCGCGCCGCTCTACGAAATGGCCAACGTCGTCGCTGCCCAGCTCGCCGGCACGAGCGACGCGGCCTTCTCGCCGAGCGCCACCGCAACGAAGCTGAAGGTCACCGGCATCAACCTGTTTTCCGCCGGCGACTTCGCCGAAGCCCCCGACCGCGAGGAGATCGTGCTGCGCGATGCCGCTCGCAATGTCTACAAGCGTCTCGTCCTGAAGGACGACAAGCTGCTCGGCGTCGTCATGTATGGCGATACCTCCGACGGCGCGTGGTTTTTCGATCTGCTGAAGCGTCAGGCCGACGTATCCGAGCTGCGCGAAACGCTGATCTTCGGCCAGAGCTACGCGGGAGGCGCCCCGCTGGACCCTATGGCGGCCGTTGCAGCGTTGCCGGATGAGGCAGAAATCTGCGGCTGCAACGGCATCTGCAAGGGCCGCATCGTCTCGGCCATCAAGGACAAGGGGCTCAGCTCGCTCGACGATGTGCGCGCACACACGAAGGCGTCTGCATCCTGCGGCTCGTGCACCGGTCTCGTCGAGCAGGTGATGAAGCTGACGCTCGGCGACGCGTATAACCCGGCCGCCGTGCAGCCGATGTGCGGATGCACCGGGCATGGCCACGACGATGTGCGCCGACTGATCGTCGCGAAGGAGCTGAAGAGCATCCCGGCCGTACTGCAGGAACTCGAGTGGAGCACCTCCAACGGCTGCGCGAAGTGCCGGCCGGCGCTCAACTACTACCTGCTCGCGACCTGGCCGCTCGACTATCGCGACGACAGCCAGTCGCGCTTCATCAACGAGCGCGTCCACGCCAATATCCAGAAGGACGGCACCTTCTCTGTCGTCCCGCGCATGTGGGGCGGCCTCACCACCGCCAACGAGCTGCGCGCCATCGCCGACGTGGTCGACAAGTTCAGGATCCCGACGGTGAAGGTGACGGGCGGTCAGCGCATCGACATGCTCGGCGTGAAGAAGGACGATCTTCCCGCCGTGTGGGCCGATCTCAACAAGGCCGGCATGGTGTCGGGCGCGGCTTACGCCAAGGGCCTCAGAACCGTGAAGACGTGCGTCGGCTCGGACTGGTGCCGCTTCGGCACGCAGGATTCGACCGGACTCGGCGTCAAGCTGGAAAAGCACCTGTGGGGCTCGTGGACTCCGGCGAAGGTGAAGCTCGCGGTGTCCGGTTGCCCGCGCAATTGCGCGGAAGCGACCTGCAAGGATGTCGGCATCATCTGCGTCGACAGCGGCTACGAAATCCACATTGGCGGCGCCGCAGGTCTCGACATCAAGGGCACCGAGGTCCTCGGCCATTCCACGACGCAGGAGGAGACAGTCGAGATCGTCGCGGCGATCGTGCAGCTCTATCGCGAGCAGGGCCGCTATCTCGAGCGCATCTACAAATGGATGAAGCGCGTCGGGCTCGATTCGATCCGCGCGCAAGCACTCGACGACACGGAGAAACGCGCCGCCCTCGTCGCCCGCTTCGCACTCTCACAGCAGTCCGCACAGGTCGATCCGTGGCGCGAGCGGACCGAGGGCAAGGAAGCGCACGAATTCCGCCCGCTTGCCGATCTCACCCGCCTGGAGGCCGCCGAATGAACATGCAGCACAGCAACTGGATCGACGTGGGCGCCCTCGAAGACATCCCCAAGCTCGGCGCGCGCCTGGTCAAGACCCCGCGCGGCTGTCTTGCCCTGTTTCGCACTGATGCCGACGAGGTCTTCGCTCTCGACGACAAGTGCCCGCACAAGGGCGGGCCACTCAGCCAGGGCATCGTGCACGGCAAATCCGTGACGTGCCCGCTGCACAACTGGGTCATCAGCCTCGAGACCGGTGCCGCATGCGGCGCCGACGAGGGCACTACGGCGACCCACAAGGTTCGCATCGAGGCCGGCCGCCTCCTTCTCGATGCGACGTCACTGGCCCCCTCCTCCGCGCGATAGGACCGACCATGAGCGAGCCGTGGACACGAACGACCTGCGCCTACTGCGGCGTCGGCTGCGGTGTACTCGCTCGCCCGCGCGCCGACGGCAGCGCCGACATCAAGGGTGATCCGGATCATCCGGCGAACTTCGGCCGGCTCTGCTCGAAGGGCACCGCGCTCGGCGAGACGTTGTCGCTCGACGACCGCTTGCTTCATCCGCTCGTTCGCGGTGTGCGCTCCTCGTGGGACGATGCGCTCGACCTCGTTGCGGTCAGGTTGTCGGAGACCATCGCCGAACACGGCCCCGAAAGCGTTGCGCTCTATGTGTCCGGCCAGATCCTGTCCGAGGATTACTATGTCGCCAACAAGCTGATGAAGGGCTTCGTCGGCACCGCCAACATCGACACGAACTCGCGCCTCTGCATGGCCTCGTCGGTCGCAGGACATCGCCGCGCCTTCGGCTCCGATACCGTTCCCGGCACCTACGAGGACCTCGAAGCCGCCGATCTCGTGATCCTCACCGGCTCGAACCTCGCGTGGTGCCATCCCGTCTTGTATCAGCGCCTCGCCGCTGCCAGGGAGAAGCGCGACATCACGATCGTCGTGATCGATCCGCGCGTGACGGCGACGTGTGAGCTGGCCGACGTGCATCTCGCGTTGAACCCGGGCAGCGATGTCGCGTTGTTCAACGGCCTGCTCGCGCATCTCGCCGCACGCGGGCTCATCGACGGCGACTATGTCTCGCGCCACACCAGCGGCTTCACGGATGCTCTTGCCACCGCTCAAGCCATCGACGTCGCCGACATCGCGCGACTGACCGGGCTGACGCGCGCTGCAATCTTCGACTTCTACGATCTTTTCGCAAAACACGAGCGCGTGGTCACGGTCTACAGCCAGGGCGTCAATCAATCGAGCGCGGGTACCGACAAGGTCAACGCCATCCTCAATTGCCATCTGGCGACGGGCCGCATCGGCAAGCCCGGCATGGGGCCGTTCTCCGTCACAGGACAGCCGAACGCGATGGGCGGACGCGAGGTCGGCGGCCTCGCGAACATGCTCGCGGCGCACATGGACATCGACAACGCCGGGCATCGCCGTATCGTGCAGGACTTCTGGCAGAGCCCGCGCATCGCCGAGAGGCCGGGGCTGAAGGCGGTCGACCTGTTCCGCGCGGTCGGTGACGGGCGCATCAAGGCGCTGTGGATCATCGCCACCAATCCGGTGGTCAGCCTGCCCGAGGCGGACGTTGTTAAGGCCGCGCTCGAGAGCTGCCCGTTCGTCGTCGTCTCCGATGTTTCCCGCCTCACTGATACGACGCCCTATGCACACGTGTTGCTCCCGGCGGCAGCGTGGGGTGAGAAGGACGGCACCGTCACCAACTCGGAACGCCGGATCTCGCGTCAACGGGCGTTCCTCGACGCGCCGGGCGAAGCGAAGCCCGACTGGTGGCACGTCGCCGAAGTCGCGAAGCGCATGGGGTTCGCGGATGCGTTCGACTATGCCGGCCCCGCCGACATCTTTCGCGAGTATGCAGCGTTGACCGGCGCGTATAACGCCGGCTCGCGCGACCTCGATCTTTCTGCGTTCGACGCCATCACGCCCGAACAGTATGCGGACCTCGCACCGTTCCAATGGCCGCAGCGCAAGGCTCAGTCGAATACGGACGACGCCACGCGCTTCTTTGCCGAAGGCGGCTTCTTTACGCCCGACCGGCGTGCACGCTTCATCGCCACATCCTATCGCTCGCCGGCCAGTACGACTTCCGCCACTTATCCTCTGGTGCACAACACCGGCCGCATCCGCGATCAGTGGCACACGATGACGCGTACTGCGAAGACGCCGCGCCTGACCGCGCACTACGCCGAGCCGTTCGTCGAGATCAATCCCGAGGACGCGATCGCCTACGGCTTGCGTGCGGCGATGATCGCGGAGGTCGAAAGCCAGCACGGCCGCGCCCTCCTGCGCACCATCGTCACCGAGCGCCAACCGCGCGGAAGCGTGTTCGTCCCGATGCATTGGACCGCGCAACTCGCGACACGCGCGCGGGCCGACGCACTCGTGCAGGCGAATATCGATCCGGTCTCAGGCCAGCCGGAATCGAAGTTCACACCCGTGCGCGTGCGGCCGTTCAAGGCCCGCGTGCATGCGTTCGCTGTCACGTCGGAGCGCCTCGATCTCGGTCAGTTCGACTATGCCGCCACGGCTCCGGTGAAGGGCGGATGGCGCACCGAGATTGCTCTGGCTGATGATGTAGAGCCTGTCGCCGCGCTGGCCGAAGCGATCCTGCATACGCCCGCAACTCGCGAGGACGAACTGCTCGACTACCGCGACGACGCCAGCGGCCAGCACCGTTTCGCGCTCATTGCGCAAGGACGCTGCGCCGGTCTGCTCTATGTCGCGCGTCAGCCGGTGCAGGTCGCGCGCAACTGGACGATCGAGCAACTGGGAACGAGCGTCGACGCCGATCAGCGCCTGCGCTTGCTTGCGGGGCGTCCGGGGGGCGAACAGAAGGATCGCGGCGCCACTGTCTGCGCCTGCTTCGATGTCGGCCGCAACGAGATCGTGGAGGCGATCGCCGTTCATGCGTGCTGCAGCGTCGCTGCAGTAGGCGAAAGGCTGAAGGCGGGCACCAACTGTGGCTCGTGCCGCTCCGAGATCAACCGCATCATCTCCGAAACGCGCGCCAGGGCGCCCGCTCCGGTGCCGCGCAGGGTGGTCGTCGCCGCAGGTTGACGGTGCATGCCCGTCAGCGATCGAGTGCGCCGATGAGCGCCTGCGCGGCGAGCGGATTCCTGTCCTTGGCGCCGGAGATGAAGAAGGCGAACACGTCGCCCGCCTTCGCCCAATCGCCGACACGCTTCGCCAGCGTGCGCACCTCGGTCGCGCTGACACCCGCTGCTTCCGCTTCGCTTGTCGTCATCAGGCGCGCGTAAGTGAAATCAGCCGTCCGCTCGTCGATGTGCGGAAAGTCCTCGTCGTCGGCCACGACGATCGCCACGCCGTGATCGCGCGCCAACCTGTAGAAACCCGGCGCCGCGAAGCTGTCGTGGCGCACCTCGACGGCATGACGCAGCGCTACGCCATGGCGTTCCTTCGGCAACAAAGCGAGGAATGCTGCGAAGTCCTGCTCGTCGTAGCGTTTGGTCGCCATGAACTGCCAGTTGATCGGGCCGAGCTTGCTGCCGAGACTCGTCAGACCCTGCGCAAGGAACTTCTCCACTGACGGACCGGCCTCGGCGAGCACCTTGCGGTTGGTGCAGTAGCGCGAGGCCTTCACGGAGAACACGAAATCATCCGGCGTCTCGTCGTGCCATTTCTCCCAGCTCGCCGGTTTGAAGGTCGAGTAGTAGGTGCCGTTGATCTCGATCGAGGTGAGAGCGCGCGAGGCGAAGTGCAGCTCCTTCGATTGTGCAAGCCCGTCCGGATAGAACGTGCCGCGCCACGGCTCATACGTCCAGCCGCCGACGCCGACCCGGATGCGGCCTGCGCTGCCGCCGCGCTTCTTCACCATCGCATCCAGCCCTTCGATCAAACGTCGACCAGAACCTCGAAGCCGCCGAAGAACATGCGCTTCATATCGAACGGAGCGTTCTCCGGCGTGCAATCCTGCAACCGCGGGTCCTTCATGACCAGAGCGTTGATGCGATCACGCTCGGCGCGCGATTCGTAGACGATCCACGCAAACACCACCGTCTCGTCGTCCTTCATCTGCACCGATTGCGGGAACGACGTGACCTTGCCGGGCTTCACGTCGTCGGCCACGCACTCGATATACTGAAGCGCACCGAACTCGCGCCAGACCTGGCCCGCCTTCTCGGAAAACACCTTGTATTCGGCGACCTTGTCCTTCGGCACCGGCACGACGAACCCATCGACATAGCGACCCATGGCAGTGTCCTCCTTTGTTGCCAACTTCCAATACTGAGGTGGCGAGGTGAAATGCGTGTTCCCGCCGTTGCCTGCCAAGGACGCGCGAGCCTCGCCAGATCCGACAGCGCTCACACGCGCCTGCCCGCAGGCTGGCTGATCGCGTCCAGTCGCTCGCGGATGTAGGCAGCCTCGGCGGGCGTATTTGCGAGTGCGATGGCGCGATCGAAGGCGTGGCGGGCGTCGTCGGCTCGGCCCAGCTCCATAAGGAACGCCCCGCGCGCACCGTGAAAGTAGAAGTAGCCGTCGAGACTTTTCGCCAGCGGCGCGATCATGTCGAGCGCCTCCGCCGCCCCGCGTGCCTTCGATACGGCAACCGCACGATTGAGCGTCACCACCGGAGACGGCTGCATATGTTCGAGCACGCCATAGAGCCGCTCGATCATCGACCAGTCGGTCGCCGCGGCATCGGCGGCGCGCGCATGCTCGGCGGCGATCGCCGCCTGCACCTGATAGGCGCCGGGCCGCCGATGCCGCATCGCCTTCTCGACCAGTGCCAGCCCTTCCGCGATCAGCGGCTTGCTCCATCGCGCGCGATCCTGCGCTTCGAGCAGCACAACACGTCCTTCTGCGTCGAAGCGTGCCGGCGCACGTGCATGCTGCAGCATCATCAACGCCGCGAGCCCCATGATCTCGGGCTCGGCCGGGAACAGCCCGAGCACCAGACGCGCGAGGCGTATCGCCTCCTCGCAGAGCGCGGCAGGCGCGCGGTCCTCCGCGACGCTCGAGGTATAGCCCTCGTTGAAGAGCAGATAGATGACGCCCGCCACGGCGGCCAGACGCTCGGAGCGTTCGACGGCGCCGGGCGTCTCGAAAGGTACGCTGGCCGCCGCGATACGCCGTTTGGCGCGTGTGATGCGCTGTTCCATTGCCGCTTCGCTGACGAGAAACGCGCGTGCGATCTGCGCCACCGACAGGCCAGAGACGATACGCAGCGCCAGCGCGATCTGCTGCGTCGCCGGCAACTCCGGATGGCAGCAGACGAACAGCAGCCGAAGGATGTCGTCCCGGTAGTGGCTGGCGTCGTAGCGCTCGGCCTGCTCGCTCTCGGCATCACCCGTGTCGGAGATCAGGTCCTCGGGCGGCAGCGGCGTCGTGCGGCTCTGGCGGCGGATGGCATCGATCGCGGCATTGCGGCCGACCATGATGAGCCAGGCTGCGGCATCACGTGGCGGACCGTTCTTCGGCCACGCCCGCAGGGCACGCAGAGATGCTTCCTGGAAGGCTTCCTCGGCGGTCTCGAGATCGCGGAAATGTCGCAGCAGAGCGGCCATCGCCTGCGGCCGCGCCGCCATCAGGACGTTGCCGATCCACCGCGTGTCCGTCACTTCGCCGCCCCCGCATCCATGAACAGCGCGATCGGGCGGATCTCGTAGCAGCCACCGGGATTGGCGCGGCCGAGCTCGCGGGCGATGTCGGTCGCCTCCTCGAGCGTTTCGCAATTGACGACGTAGAAGCCGAGCAACTGTTCCTTGGTCTCGGCGAACGGTCCGTCGATGACGAGCGGCGGCTCGCGGTCCTTGCGCAGCGTCGTCGCCGTGGTGGTCGGCAACAGGCGGACCACGGGACCGAGCTTGCCGTTTGCGGCGAGCTTCTCGTGCACCTGATGCAGGCGGGCCATGACGGCGTCATCCTCCGCCTTGCTCCAGGCGCAGACGACCTTTTCGTCGTGATAGCAGAGGATGGTGTATTGCATGTGCAGCGGCTCCGGTTCTGTCGATCACCCGAGGACGCGCGAAGTGCGCACGTGCCGACACGCGTTCAGAAAAATTCCTGCTTCGCATATGGGTGCGGCGGCCTGTCGATACGACCGCAACCCGGCTGAAACACGATCGGGTCCGCACGCTTTCCGCACGGACCCGTTCGCCGCTGACATCCTTGGCGACGGCTCAACCGCGCGACAGGCCCTTCTGCTTCAGCTCGGCCTCGTAAGCGGCCCAGCGGGTCTCCTTCTCGCGGCCGAGCTGCTGCAGGTAGGGCCACGTGAACAGCCCCGTGCTGTGGCCGTCGTTGAACACGATCTTGACGGCGTAATTGCCGACCGGGTCGAGTTCAGAAATCTTCACGTTGCGCTTGCCGCCGACGGTCTGGCGTTCCTCCGGCGAATGACCCTGCACCTCGGCCGACGGGCTCATCACGCGCAGCATCTCGGCCGGGAGATCGTAGGTGCCCTCGTCCTTGAAGGCGACGTTGAGCGAGGCGCCATCACCCGAGAGCGTCAGCTTCGGCGGCTCGGTGCGCTTGCCCTCGACGTTCTCGATTTCGGCCCACGTGCGCGCGGCAATGCGGCGATAGATTTCCGCATGCGGGCTCGACGGATCGCTGACCGTAACCGGCTGGCCGGAATCCGATTTGGCGCGGATGTCCATGTGCAGCGGGATGCCGCCGAGGAACGGCACGCCAAGCTTCTTCGCCTCGTCCTCGGCGCCGCCGTGGCCGAAGATGTCGGAGCGCGTGCCGCAGCTCGGGCAGACGAAGTAGCTCATGTTCTCGATGATGCCGAGCAGGGGGATGTCGACCTTGCGGAACATGTTGAGGCCCTTGCGGGCATCGATGAGGGCGAGGTCCTGCGGTGTCGACACGATCACGGCACCCGACAGCGGCACCTGCTGCGCCATCGTCAACTGCACGTCGCCGGTGCCGGGCGGCATGTCGATGACGAGCACGTCGAGCTCGCCCCACGCCACCTCGCGGAGCATCTGGTTCAGCGCCTGCGTCACCATCGGCCCGCGCCAGATGATCGGAGTGCCTTCGTCGACCATGTAGCCCATCGACATACTCTTGAGGCCCCACGCTTCCATCGGCAGCATCTTGCGGCCACCGGGCAGCACGCTCGGCTTGCCGGAGATACCGAGCAGGCGCGGCTGCGACGGACCATAGATGTCCGCGTCCATGATGCCGGCCTTGAGACCGATCGCCTGGAAGCCGAGCGCGAGGTTCACTGCTGTCGTCGACTTGCCGACGCCGCCCTTGCCGGACGCCACCGCGATCAGGTGCTTCACACCCGGCACGCCGGGCGAGACGGGCTTGCCGCCCTGCTGCGCCGCCGCCGCAGGCCCGCCATCGCTCGCCGCACCGCGGGCCCGCGCTTCCTGCACGCGGCTGCTCTCCGGAGCCCGCCCAGCCGCTGCGCCACCCGAGGCCGACGCGCCGGAACCGCAGCCGCAGCCCGAACCACAGCTCTCCTTTTCGGCGGCCGGTTGGGGAGCGACCCTGCTCCGGGCCGTGCCAGGCTCCGCATCCGCCGTCAGCACCGCGGTGACACCCGCGACGCCCGACAGCCCTGAGACGACCTGCTGCGCCGCTTCGCGCAGCGGTTCCAGCTCCTCGGCGCGATCGGCGGGCACGGTGATGGAGAAATAGACGCGGGCATCCTTGATGAGGATCTCGGAGACGAGACCCAGATCGACGATGTTCCCGGAGAGATCGGGCCCTTTGACCCGGCGCAGTTCTTCGACGACCTGCGACTTCGACAGCGACATTTCCAGCTCCTGCGACATGCGGATAATCGGGCCGGGGCCGCGCTGGTCGCGCGAAGTCCGACCGTTCGGGTCGGACAATGGCAGAGGTGCGCGCGGAAGTCATCGCCCCGGCTGACGTGCGCGGCGCGGCGTCATGTCCTGCCGGCATCGCCACCGTTCGCTGCGCCCGTAAGGCTCTGCGGTTGTCGTTCAGCCTGAGGCCCGTACGCCACGCCCGAAGCACCTCGATCCCAGCTTCCGGAACGGTCTGCCGCCAGTCTCGCGATCGGCGAGACGGTGCGTTCCCCCATGGCCCAAGCGCAGAAAATACGGGCCGAGATTTACGCGATGTGGAATATTTTTCTGTTTTTCTTGGTCTGATGGCTAGTTTGTAGGAAAATTTTGCCGTATGGTCCGCCCAGATCAATCGAGGAGCGAGCCATGAGCATCGAGACTTTCATCGATACGCGCAGCAGCCGCCCGGCCGAAGCGTTCGAGCGCCCGCGGCGTCACGTCATCCCCGCTGTCGAAGCCCCTCTCCAGAACGGGGTCTCGCCGCCCGACGACGGCGGGACCTCTTTTCTGACCCTCAACGTCCGCCTTCACGATGGCTCGCTGTTCAAGTGCGAGGCGGCCGAGGGCTTCCGGGTGATGGAGCTGATCCGGGCTTACGGCCTCCCGATCAAGGCGGAGTGCGGTGGCGCCTGCGTCTGCGCTACCTGCCATGTCCGCGTGCCGGAGGCGTGGCGCGCCTTGCTCCCCGCCCCGAGCGACGAGGAGCTTGCCAGGCTCGACGAGGTTCCCGGCGCCGACGACTCCTCGCGGCTCGCCTGCCAGATCGAGATGACCGATGCGCTCGACGGACTGGAGCTGGTGCTCGATCGCGACAGCCTCGTCCCGCAGACCATCTGGGTCGCAGGTTGAAAGCCGCTCGCGCCACCCTCACGCACTCACGGAACGAAACCATGCCGAGCGTCATCACCGCCAATCTGCTCCGCTCCGGCGAGGTCGTCTATCTCGCCGAGGGGGAGCGTTGGGCTCCTTCCCTGGCTGACGCGATTGCAGCCGCCGACTCCGGCGCAGCCGCCAGCCTGCAGGCCATTGCCGCACTCCACGTCGCCGCCAACGAGGTGGTCGGCGCTTACCTGATGGATGTGCGCATC
>CALFEM010000535.1 GCA_937950105.1 uncultured Alphaproteobacteria bacterium
GACCACCGAGATCTACACTCTTTCCCTACACGACGCTCTTCCGATCTGTCACCATCCCGAGGTGGCGTGTCTGCGGTCGCTTCCAGGTGTTCATCGTGATTCCTCCTGCAATGACACCGATCTGACAGGAAACGATCCGGCCGCCGGCCGGCCGTCGCGCCGCGCTTGCGCCCGAGTGCCGCAGTATCGGCCACCGACTGGTCGCGGGCGTGGCATCAGGGTTTGCCGGCGCGGTCGATCGCGGGCATTCTGATACACGAATGAGAAGCTCGGCCACGAGCGAGAATGGGCCACGAGAACGGACAGGAGACGCAGCATGCCAACCAAGCCCAACGGTGCCCATCCCTCCGCCAGCCTGCACCTGCCGACGCGGCGCGAGTTGCTGGCAGGCGCGGGCGCCATCGGGGCCATCGGCTGGGCGGCGGGCGTGCTGCCCACGATATCGCCTGCGCTGGCACGAGCCGCCACCTCGCACGCGCTGAAGCTCGGCGCCTTCGATATCACCGTCGTCAGCGACGGCCATCTGGTCATGCCGGCGCGGCTCGCCGCCCCCGATGCGCCGGCCGAAGAACTGAAAGCAGCCTTGTCGGCGGCAGGGCAGACCGGCGACATGGCCGAGCCGCCGGCCAACGTCACCGTCATCAAGTCGGGCAGCGACGTCATCCTCGTCGATACTGGTGCCGGCCCGAACTTCATGCCGACGACCGGCAAGCTGCTCGCCAACCTCGAGGCCGCCGGCATCGCGCCCGACAGCGTCACCAAGGTGGTTTTCACCCACGGGCACCCGGACCACTTCTGGGGCGCGCTCGACGACTTCGAGGAGAATCCGCGCTTCGCCAACGCCACGCACTACTTCCCGGCCGCCGAGTGGGACTTCTGGATTTCGGACAAGGCCGAGCAGGGCTTGCCGGCGGATCGCGCCAGCTTCGTCCCTGCGGCACGCCGCAATCTCAAGGGTATCGAGGCGAAGGCGCAGCGCATCAAGCCGGGCGACGATATCGTCAGTGGACTGCGCGTCATCGCGACGCCGGGGCACACCCAGGGGCACATCTCACTGGAGCTCGCGGGCGGGTCGGAGAGCCTCGTCATTCTCGGCGACGCCCTCATCCACCCGGTCATCTCCTTCGCGCATCCGGAGTGGCGTCCGGCGGCGGATCATCAGCCGGACGTTGCGGCGGCGACGCGCAAGGCTCTGCTGGATCGCCTCGCCACCGACAAGAGCCGCGTCATCGGCTACCACCTGCCGTTCCCGTGTGTCGGTCGGGTCGAACGCAAAGGCTCCAGCTACGTTTACACCGGCGAGAGTTGAGCGGCCGGTTGACGGCGCTCAGACGGTGGCGGAGTGACGCGGGGCGGCCGAACAGCCTCAGGCGGTTGGAGTTTCCGCCGTATTGGCAGAAGCTTAACCAAGATGGGTTCACACGAGTGACGAAGTTTTGATTGTCTTGGACAAGAACTGCTGACGTATTTCCGTTCTGGCGGGTGACACGGGCGAGACTGCGCCCTCTTGCCCGGTTCCAGAGGAAACATCCCCCTCGCGCCGGACGTGCCGTGATGGTCCGCCAGCCCCGTCCGCGCCCCGGAGACTTTGCGATGCCCGCTGCCCGCACGATCACGCGCTATCTCTACGCTCCGTTCATGCTGATCGGGCTCAACGGTCTCGGCTACTATTTCGTGGTCAACGGCTGGTCGTATGTCTGGATGGCGCTACCGCTCGCCATTGCCGTTGCGGTCGCATTCCTGGCCGAGCGCGCCTCACCCAATTACGAACAGTGGAACGACAGTCACGGCGACGGCGCCGCCAACTGGATCCACGCCGTCGTCTACGAGATCTCCAACGTCAACGCGACGCTGCTCATTCCGGTGATCGCCTGGCTGTTCCCGTTCGAGGGGCTGTGGCCGCGCGATCTGCCGATCATCGTGCAACTGCTGATCGCCGTCGTGTTCGCCGATCTCGGCTTCACGCTGGTCCATTACTTCAGCCACCGCTGGCCGCTGCTGTGGCGCCTCCACGCCGTGCATCACGGCGTGCCGCGTCTCTACGGCCTGAACGGCCTCGTCCGCCACCCGCTCCACCAGACGCTCGACCTGCTGTTCGCCACGGGGCCGCTCGCGCTCCTCGGCATGCCGATCGATGTCGCCGTGCTGCTCGGCCTCGTCGTGTCGATCCAGCTGATCGTCCAGCACTCCAACGTCGACTACCAGCTCGGGCCGTTCCGCAACCACATGGCGATCGGACAGTTGCATCACCTCCACCACGTCAACTGGGGCAAGGAGGGCGACTGCAACTTCGGCCTGTTCCTGACGCTGTGGGACCGCATGCTCGGCACTTTCCAGCCGGAGCCGTCGCGCCGCATCCAGGCGCACGACATGGGCGTCGACGAGGTGCCGGACTTCCCCAAGACCTACTGGCAGCAGCTGCTGTTCCCGTTCGTCTACCAGCCGGGCGCGGGCAAGCAGACGGGCCTGCGCCCGCAACCATCCGCGCAAGCAGCGCTCGACAAGACGCGGGCGCTGCCGTCAGACTCGGCGGCGAAGCGCGGCAGGGAGCGGCCGACGCCCGCTGAATAACAGCACGGGACGGACGTAGCACGGACGTAGGGAGAGACGCGCGGCGCGCGGTCGAGGGAGCAGGACGACATGGCCATCACGGATACCGGGGGTGCGGTGGCACGCGGCCTGACCGACCCGTCCGACATCGTTGCATCCGGGCGCCAGCGCCGTGTCGATCCGCAAGCCCTGCAGCGGTTGAAGACCCGCGACAACCACACCAACATCCGCCATCTCGCGTTCGTGTGGGCGATGATCGTGCTCGCCATCGGCGGCGCCATCGCCTTCGAGCATTGGCTGATGGCGGCCGGCCATTCGGCGTGGTGGAACCTGCCGGTGATCGTCACGGCGATCGTCGTAGTCGGCGCCTCGCAGCATCAGTTCGGCGGCGCCATTCACGAAGGCACCCACTACATCCTGTTCGCCGACCGGCGCGCCAACGAGATTGCCTCCGACTGGCTCGCCGCCTTCCCGATCTATACCTCGACGTACCAGTTCCGCGTCCACCACCTGGCCCACCACCAGTTCGTCAACGATCCCGAGCGCGATCCCGACATCGCCCAGCTCAAGGAAAGCAATCACTGGCTCGACTTTCCCGTCGAGCATGTCGACCTGGTGCGCAAGCTGGCGAGCCAGCTCTGGCTGCCGAACCTGATCCGCTACACCATCATCCGCGCCAAGTATTCGGCACTCGGCTTCGACCAGAACCCGTACCGCGACGACACCGTGAAGACGTCGATCTGGCCGACGCGCGCCGGCATCCTGTTCGCGGTCGGCGCCCCCGCGGTGGTCGTTCCGCTCGTCGCGTTCGGCTTCGGCTACTGGTCGCTCATCGCCCTCGCGGCGCTCTACGCTGCGGTTGCCACCTACTACGCGCGCCTTCCCGCCGACGAATTTCCGGGAACGCAACTGCAGCCCGTCGTCTCGCACCGCGCCACAGCCATCGGCCGCATCAGCTTCATGGCGCTCGTCTATGCCGGCGTCACCATCGCCGAGGTTGCGACCGGCGCCCCGGCCTGGGCCTACTATGGCCTCTACTGGATCGTGCCGCTGTTCTCGGCGTTCCCGCTGTTCATGGTGCTGCGCCAGTGGGTGCAGCACGGCAATGCCGATCGCGGCCGCTACACCAACACGCGCGTTTTCCTGGTCAATCCACTGGTGCGCTACGCGGTGTTCCCGTGGGGCATGGACTACCACCTGCCGCATCATCTCTATGCGTCGGTGCCGCACTACAATCTGCGCGAATTGCACGAGGTGCTGCTGGCAGACCCCGAGTATCGCGACAAGGGCGTGATCGTCGAAGGCTACTTCGGCGGTGACGATCCGGCGACCGGACGCCCTACGGCGATGTCGGTGATCGGTCCAGCGCACGCGCCGAAGACGCTCGAAGCGATCCACATCGACGACGCGACGCTCGAGTACGCGGTGGTGAAGGATGCCGCCGCCATCCAGCGCGAGGCGGACGCCTCACGACGCGGAGTTTGAGCCGCAAGGCCGTAAGCAAGATCACTCGCTGCCGGCGCCGCCGTTTGCGCTCTGATGGCGTCAGCGGGCCGGCTTGTCGCGCGCGGCCTGTTCCCATGTGCCGTAGATGGTGACGGTGTGATCGCGCGCCAGCGCCACGAAGGCGGCGAGCGCCGGGACGGCGCAGGCGGCGATGACGATGCTGGTCATGATGTCTCGTCCTGCGATGCCCTACATGTCTCCCTGACCCGCCCCCCCCTTTGCACCGTCACCCCGGCCTTTGGCCCCGGGCCCAAATTCGTTGACATCCAGGGTGCCGACTCTCGATGTCACGACGTGTCTGGGTCCCGGCCTTCGCCGGGATGACGGCAGAGTGTGACGCCGCCGCAGCCATCCGCAGCACTTGGACCGCGGAACGATGACGGCGTGCGGACAGATCACTTGCCCTTCTTCTCGGCCCAGATCTTGTCCCAGACGCCATGGATGGTGATGTCGTCGGCGTGGGCCGTGGCGGTGAGGGCCGAGAGCGACAGCGCGGCGGCGAGGGCGACGATGAGCGACTTCATGGGTGCTTCTCCTGTGCGAGGTTTCAAGTTCTCCCCATGCGGTGCGCCAGCCCATCGGGTCTCGGCTCGTGCATGGTTGAACTGAGAACCCGCGGCAGGGCGCGAACAGATGCAGCCCCGCGACGCCGCTCCGATCACAAAGAATCGAACGGCGGGTGGTGATCCAGTTTCACGGCAAAGCGATCGTCGCCGTCACCGGGCGGTGATCCGACCCAATATGCGGCCCGATTTCGAACGCGACCCTGCTTATGTCCGGCGTGGTGACGACGTTGTCGAGCAGCAGCAGGGGCAGCGGTGTGCTCGGCCACGAAGCCGAGATGCCACCATGCCGCTTCAAACCACGCAAGATGAGGAATCGATGGAACCGCCAGCTCCACGGCGTGGCGTTGAAATCACCGACGAGCGCGATCGGTCCGACCCGATGATCGAGCAGTTCGCTCGCGTTGAGCGCGGTGAAATGAGCCGCGTGCTGATCGGGCTTCTTAGGGTAGGTCGTGTGAACGCCTACCAGCTTGAGTGGCCTGCGCTCGGCCAGCGTCAACGTCATCCACGACATTGCAGGATCGTTCGCAGTCCGCGCCTGCCCGCCCGCACTGGTGAACGGATGACGCGAAAGGATGGCGATGTCGTTGCAGCGGCAGTCGTGAACGTGCGGGTAAAGCCGCTGTAGCGGCGCAACGATCTCGCGGCGCGCGTTGTCGTTGAACTCCTGCAGCACGATGACGTCCGCGTCAGAGCGCGCCAGCCAATCGCGAGAGCGCTCGAGTTCGGTGTTCCTGGTCCAGACGTTGAACGAGACGACACGCAGTTGCCCTGCCGCGTTCGCACGCGCAGGCGCCTTCTGCAACAGTGGCACAGCGGCGAGCCACAAGTTGACTATCAAAGCGAAGCTTGCCGCGCGTGCGATCCAGACCGACGAAGCGCGGCGTGTCACGACCGCGGCGACGATCGCCGTTGCGATGAGAACCGGACGAAAATCGTTGGCGAGATCGGCAACGACGAAATACGGCGCTGCCAGCCCGGCTGCCGTCGCCGACACGATACCCGCGAGCAGCAGGCGCGCAATAAGATCGGCCGCGCGCCGCACGCGCATCAGATGTCGAGGTCCTTGGCGAAGGCGGCGCGCTCCTGGATGAAGCGGAAGCGGGCTTCGGGCTTGGAACCCATCAGCGCGTTGACGGCGTCGGCGAGTTCGCTGCCCTCGCCCTCGCCGATCTCGACCTTGAGGAGCGTGCGCACCTTCGGGTCCATGGTCGTTTCCTTGAGCTGCTGGGCGTTCATTTCGCCGAGGCCCTTGAAGCGGCCGACTTCGATCTTCTGGTTGGCCTTGAACTCGCGCTTGATCAGCTCGGCGCGGTGCCTGTCGTCACGTGCATAGAGCGACTTGGTGCCCTGCGTCAGCTTGTAGAGCGGCGGCACTGCCAGATAGAGGTGGCCGTTCTCGATCAGCGGCCGCATCTCCTGATAGAAGAACGTGATGAGCAGCGAGGCGATGTGGGCGCCGTCGACGTCGGCGTCGGTCATGACGATGACGCGCTCGTAGCGCAGATCCTCGTCGCGGTACTTGCTGCCGGTGCCGACGCCGAGCGCGGTGATGAGATCGGAGAGCAACTGGTTCTGCGACAGCTTCGCCGAGGATGCGTTGGCGACGTTCAGGATCTTGCCGCGCAACGGCAGGATCGCCTGGGTCTCGCGAAGGCGCGCGCTCTTGGCGCTGCCGCCGGCCGAGTCACCCTCGACGATGAAGATTTCCGTTCCTGCCGCCTGCTGCACGGTGCAATCCGCGAGCTTGCCGGGCAGGCGCAGGCGCCTCGTCGCCGACTGGCGGCCGACTTCCTTTTCCTTGCGGCGGCGCTGGCGTTCCTCGGCCCGCTCGATGGTCCATTCGAGCAGCTTGGTCGCCTGCTGCGGATTGTCGGCGAGCCAGTGGTCGAACGCATCGCGCAGCGCCGTCTCGACGATGCGCGTCGCCTCCTGCGTGGCGAGCTTGTCCTTGGTCTGGCCCTGGAACTCCGGCTCGCGAATGAACACCGACAGCATGGCCGCCGAGGTTCCCATCACGTCGTCGGAGGTGATCTGGCCGGCGCGGCGGTTGTTGGTCAGTTCGCCGTACGCGCGGAGCCCCTTGGTCAGCGCCTGCCGGAGCCCCGCTTCGTGCGTGCCGCCTTCGGGCGTCGGAATCGTGTTGCAGTACGAGCGTGAGAAGCCGTCGTCGTCGGCGATCCACGCCACCGCCCACTCGACCGAACCGTGGCCCGCCTCGCGCTTGATGTTGCCGGCGAAGATGTCCTTGGCGACGAGCGTGTTGCCCTCGATGGTGGCGGAGAGGAAATCCTTGAGGCCGCCGGGGAAGTGCAGCCGCGCCTCGGCGGGCGTCGCGGTGTCCTCACCGAGCAGGGCCGGATCGCAGCTCCAGCGGATCTCGACGCCACCGAACAGGTACGCCTTCGAGCGCGCCATGGTGTAGAGCCGCGCCGGCTTGAACCTGGCGCCCTTGCCGAAGATCTGCTCGTCCGGCTTGAAGCGCACGCGCGTGCCGCGTCGGTTCATCACCGAGCCGAGCTTTTCGAGCCTGGTCTGCGCGAGGCCGCGCGAGAACACCATGCGATAGAGCTGCTGGCCGCGCGCGACCTCGACCTCGCATGTTTCCGACAGCGCGTTGACGACCGAGACGCCGACGCCGTGCAGACCGCCCGACGTGTTGTAGGCCTTGCCGTCGAACTTTCCGCCCGAGTGCAGCGTGGTCATGATGACCTCGAGCGCCGACTGGTTCTTGAACTTCGGATGCGGATCGACCGGGATGCCGCGACCGTTGTCGAGCACGGTGAGGAAGCCGTCGGCGCCGAGATGCACTTCGATGAAGGTGGCGTGGCCGGCGACGGCTTCGTCCATCGAGTTGTCGATGACTTCGGCGAACAGGTGGTGCAGCGCCTTCTCGTCGGTGCCGCCGATGTACATGCCGGGGCGGCGGCGCACGGGTTCGAGCCCTTCCAGCACCTCGATGTCGGCAGCCGTGTAGTTGTCGGAGGCGTCGCCCGATTTGCGGGGCGCGGCTTTGCTCGCGGCGGTCTTGTCGCTCATGGTCCCGGCGATGCTGGAAAAGAGGTCGCGTTTCGGCTGGCCCATGGCACGAGGCTCCGCTGGCGTAGTTCCGGTGACGTGAGGCCCGGACCTGACGCAAAACGGGCGTCCGGCGACTCTCTCAGTTGTTGCGATTGGCCTTCAGATGGCACGCGCGCCGTGGCGTTGGCAAGGCGACCGCGCACACCCGGCTGCGGTGAAACCGCCTCCGGATTGTATCGACTGGGTAATCCGGGAGGCGTCGCGCGAAGTTGTCGCTCGCCGGCCACAGACCGCTGCGAATCAGCTCTTGAACGCGGCCAGCTTGTCGGCCGACGCGGGCGCCAGCTCGACGCTCTCGCCGCAGCCGCACGCGCTCTTCTGATTCGGGTTGTTGAAGACGAACCCGGCCGAAAGCTTGTCCGTCCGGTAGTCCATCTCGGTGCCAAGCAGATAGAGCACGGCCTGCGGATCGACGATCACGCGGGCGCCGTCCTGCTCCACCACCTCGTCGAACTTGCCGATGCTCTCGGCCCACGACATGGCGTACTCCATGCCGGCACAGCCGCCCTTCTTGACGGCGATCTTGAGGCCGGCGACGGCCTCGCCCTTCTGCGCCATGATCGCCTTCACGCGCGCGGCGGCGGCCGGCGTCATGGTCATCACCTTGGGGCGCTCTCGTGTCGTGGTCATGGGATC
Source organism: uncultured Alphaproteobacteria bacterium (assembly GCA_937950105.1). Taxonomy (GTDB): domain Bacteria; phylum Pseudomonadota; class Alphaproteobacteria; order Rhizobiales; family Hyphomicrobiaceae; genus JAEUMD01. The sequence continues at coordinate 8,340 of CALFEM010000535.1, forward strand.
GCTTGCTCCGGGCGGCCGCGACGGCCTTCGACCAATAGAAATGGGATCGTGCGGCGATGTTTCCAATCCGTGACGATCAGAACATGCCGATCGCGAGCTTCGCCTCGTCCGACATGCGGCTCTGGTCCCATGGCGGATCGAACACGATCTGCACCTTGACGGCATTGACGCCCGGTACCGCGCCGACCGCGTTCTCGACCCAGATCGGCATCTCGCCGGCCACCGGACATCCGGGCGCCGTCAGCGTCATGTCGATCGCCACGTTGCGCTCGTCGTCGACATCGATCGAGTAGATGAGGCCCAGTTCGTAGATGTCGGACGGGATCTCGGGGTCGTAGACCGTCTTCAGCGCCATCACGATGCCCTGGCGCAGTTCGTCGAGTTCCTCCGCCGAGAGCGTCGTCCCCGCGACCGGCGTGCCGCCTTCGGTGACAGTCGTTGCCGCGGTCGGCACCGGAGACGGATCACTGCACGAGCCTTGCCGCACCTCGTCGTCGGGCGTGCCTGTATGCGCCGCCTTCAGATCAGCCGAGCGATCATCGGCAGCGGACGAGGGTCTCAGCTCCGACGGCTGCTCGGGAACGGCGACGTCGAGCCGGTCGCGTTCCATCGCTGCACTGGTCATCGTGACCTCCTTCCAGTCTTTCCGTCAGGCGAACAGATCGTGCGCACGCACCAGGGCGTCGTGCAGGGCGTCGATCTCGGCCTTCGTGTTGTACATGGCGAGTGACGCGCGGCAGGTCGCGGTCACGCCGAGCCGCTCCATCAGCGGCTGCGCGCAATGATGACCTGCACGCACGGCGACGCCCGAGCGGTCGATCAGCGTCGAGACATCGTGCGGATGCAGGCCATCGATGCTGAACGACAGGATGCCGCCCTTGCCGGGTGCGGTGCCGTGAACCTTCAGCCACGGCAGCTCGGCGAGCCGCGCATGCGCGTAGGCACTCACCTCGGCTTCGTGGCGTGCGATCTTCTCGCGGCCGGTCTGCATCATGTAATCGAGTGCCGCGCCGAGCCCGATCGCCTCGACGATCGCCGGCGTGCCCGCCTCGAACTTGTGCGGTGTCTTGCCGTAGGTGATGCGGTCGACCGTGACGCTCTCGATCATCTCGCCGCCGCCCTCATAGGGCGGCATGGCGTCGAGGTGCTTGCGCCTGGCATAGAGCACGCCGATGCCCGACGGCCCATAGGTCTTGTGGCCGGTGAAGACGTAGAAGTCGCAGCCGAGATCCTGCACGTCGACCGGCATGTGCACGGCGGCCTGACTGCCGTCGACCAGCACCGGTATGCCCTCGGCGTGGGCAAGGCGGATGATCTCCTTGATCGGCGTGATGGTGCCGAGCACGTTCGACATGTGCGTGATGGCGACCATCTTGGTGCGCGGCGTGAGAAGACGCGCGAATTCGTCGAGCAGGAACTCGCCGTTGTCGGCGATCGGTGCCCACTTGAGCACGGCGCCGCGCCGCTCGCGGTGATAGTGCCACGGCACGATGTTGGAGTGGTGCTCCATGATCGAGAGCACGATCTCGTCGTCCTCGCCGATCACCATGCCGCCGAATGAACTGGCGACGAGGTTGATAGCGCCCGTCGCATTGCGGGTGAAGATGATCTCGTCGCTCGAGGGCGCGTTGAGGAAGCGGCGTGCGCTCTCGCGGGCATCCTCGAACTTCTGCGTTACCGTGTTGGAGAGATAGTGCAGGCCGCGATGCACGTTGGCGTACTCGTGACGCCAGGCATGCTCCATCGCCTCGATGACGGGAAGCGGCTTCTGCGCCGAGGCGCCATTGTCGAGATAGACGAGCGGCTTGCCGTAGACCTCACGGAACAGGATCGGGAAGTCGGCGCGAATGCGCTCCACGTCGTAGCCGCTGGCACTGCCATGGCTGGCGGTCAACTCGCGCTTCAGTTGGCTCGTCGGCATCTCGACCGTCCTGTCTTTCCTTTGTTCGCTCTCAGACGCCGACGCCGAGCAGCCAGGTGCGCGCCATCTCGTCGAGCGCTTCACGGAGCCCCTCGTGTTCGACCTTGTCGATCGCCTCGCCGATGAACGACTGGATCAGCAGGGCGCGGGCTTCTTCCTTCGGAATACCGCGCGCGCGCAGATAGAACATCAAATCGTCGTCGAGTGCGGCCGACGTCGAACCATGGCCACAGACGACGTCGTCGGCGTAGATCTCGAGTTCGGGCTTGGAATCGAACTCGGCGTCCTCCGACAGCATTAGCGCCTGCGCCATCTGCTTGCCGTCGGTCTTCTGCGCGTCGGGCCGCACGATGACCTTGCCCTGGAAGATGCCGCGTCCGGCGTCGTCGAGCACGCCCTTGAACAGCTCGCGGCTCTCGCCGTGGCCGACCGCGTGATCGACGAACAGCGTCGTGTCGATGTGCTCGTTGCGGCGCGCAAGAAACACGCCCGACAGGTCCATCTTCACGCCTTCACCGACGTAGCGCGCGCGGATCTCGTTGCGGGCGAGTCCGACACCGCAGGTGAACTGGAACCCGCGATAGGTCGAGTCCTTGTGCATATCGACGAGCCAGTTGGCGAGATGTGTCACCTTGCCCGCGTCTGCCGTCACCTTGAGATGCGCCAGTTCGGCACCCTCGCCGACCACGACTTCGCTCGCGGTGTTCACCTGGCCTTCGGCGGTCGAGCCCGGCACGTGCACGAACACTTCGACGATGGTGGCGCGAGCGCCCGCGCCGACGCGGATGACGTTGCGCTGCACCGCGAGGCGCCCTTCGCTG
>CALFEM010000536.1 GCA_937950105.1 uncultured Alphaproteobacteria bacterium
CGGCAGAAGCGGCCGTCCTCGGAGGCGACCACCGCGCGCACCACCTGCGGCGAGATTTCAGGCAGTGCCACCCAGCGCTGGTCCACCTCGCCACCACCGAGCCGCTGGGACAGCATCAGCATCGACCCCGGCGGATCGACGAAGCGGAACAGCGCGATTGCCGCGAGCGTCACCGCGAACCAGAGCGCAAAGCCGATCGCCACGAAGCGCACCGTCTTTCGGGCGAGCGCGCGCCAGTCGAAGCGCTGGCGTGACGCGGCCGGGGACGGCGGTGCCACGGCTTCGGCATCGCGCGCGGGCATGGCGTGATTTGGCGGCGGCGCGCGAGGCGCTTCGCCGAAAGTCCCGGCAGGCTCCGCGCGCACTCGACCACCGCCCCCCGACCCAACCGCGGGCGTGGCGGCTTGTCCGCCCGACATCAGGTCGTCGGCGGTTGGAGTGAGCGGCACGGGCGGGGCGAACAGGGTATCCGCGACTGACGCGCGGGTGGCGGGACCGAGCCACGGCTCGCCGGGCCGGATGTCGGACAGCGATACGCGCGGCGGGTCCGATGACGGCGCCTCGGCCCCACCCTCCGGCAGCGCGAGCCCTCCGGCCGCCGCCGCCTCCTGCGCGTCCGCCGCATCTCCTGTGACTGGCACCACGGGCTTCGCGGCGATCGCACCGACATGCGCAGCGGCGGCAATCATGCTGGAGAACCTTTCGCCCTCCGTGGAGGACGGTGGCTCCGGCATGTCCGTAGGATCGGTTGGCGCAGGCGCGATCGGCGGCAGCAGCGCCTCGGTCGTCTCACCCGCCGCCGACCCAGGCAGCGACTGCACGCCGGGTTCGGCAACGTCGAGACAGATCGCTGCGCGGGTCTCCAGCAGATCGGCAAGTTCGCGCGTCCAGTCCGCCATGGCAGGAGTGCTCGCGACGACCTCCGCGACCGGGATCGCGAGAGGCATTCGGGCGTCGTCAACCGGCGCAACGGTCTCCACCGCGATCATCGCTGACGCTTCCGTAACGGCAGGGGCGGGCCCGTCGCAGTCGGCTGCTGCGTCGTCTAATGCCGTGGGCGGTTCGAGCACGCGCGCGGCAATCGAGAAGGCTGCGGCACGCAACCGGTGCGAGAACTCGTCGGGCGTCACGCCCGTCGTCCCGGCGTGCGCGACCACGGAAACCGCCACGGGGGCAGGCTCCACGGTCGCGTCATCCACGGCGACCGGCACGGGGGGCGAGGACTCGGAGGCGGGAGCATCGCCCGATACTGCCGCGCGGGCCGGCGCAACGTCCAACGCGGCGAGCCCGGCGAGGAGCCGCGCCAGCAGGCTATCAGCGACGGTGCTCACGCGCGGCATTGCCGGGCCAGCGCCGCCCGTCGTAGCCGGCTCAGCGTCCGCGTCCGCATAGGCCTCTGCCCCCGCCACGTCGGCGGCGTTCGGCGGCGGAACCTGTTTCGGTTCGTCGTCGTGCATGATGCCCTTCGCCGGCCCGGATGCTATACCCGCGCTCGACCCGCCACGTCACCGCGCCCCGTCTGCCGAGCCGCAGTGTCTCTCTCCCCACAATCCCCTCTTACTAGGGCCTGGATGACTTTCACGCAAAGACTGGAACGATCGGCCGCGCTGGTCGAAGCGCGCCTTGGGCGTCTCCTCGACGAACTCGCTGGACCAGACACGACCTCGCCGCGCCTCGCCGAGGCCATGCGCCACGCCGTGCTCGCAGGCGGCAAGCGCTTCCGGCCGTTCCTCGTCATGGAGAGCGCGCGCCTGTTCGGGCTCGATCCCGAGGCCGCCCTCGACACCGCCGCCGCGCTCGAATGCGTGCACTGCTATTCGCTGGCCCACGACGACCTGCCGGCCATGGACAACGATCTCGTCCGGCGCGGCCGCCCCACGGTCTGGTGCGCCTTCGACGAATGGACCGCGATCCTGGCCGGAGACGCGCTGCTGACGCTGGCGTTCGAGATCGTCGCGCGGCCCGAGGCGCACGCCGACGCGCGCGTGCGGGCCGAGCTGTCGCTGGCTCTGGCCCGGGCTTCCGGCGCGGCCGGCATGGTCGGCGGGCAGATGTTCGATCTCGAGGCCGAGCGCACCTCTCCCGAGCGGCGGGGCGATGCGGCGCACATCCGCCGTCTGCAGGCGATGAAGACGGGCGCGCTGATCCGCTTCGCGTGCCGGTCGGGCGCCATCCTCGCCAGCGCTGCGGAGGCGGACCGCGATCGGGTCGACCGTTTCGGCGACGTGCTCGGCTTCGCCTTCCAGATCGCCGACGATCTGCTCGACGTCGAAGGCTCGGCGGCGGAGGTCGGCAAGGCCGTCGGCAAGGATGCCGGTGCCGGCAAAGCGACACTCGTCTCGATGGCTGGCATCGCGGCGGCACGCGCCAGGCTGGCCGAACTGGAGACGGAGGCTGTCGCCCTGCTCGCGCCCTACGGAGACCGCGCGGAAACACTCACCAGCGCCATGCGCTACGTGATCGACCGGCGCAGCTGATTTCCCAGGATCGCCCCAACGAAAATCGCCCGCAGCCACGAGGGCCGCGGGCGTTCATATTTTCTCGCGCTTCGTTCGTTCACGCATTCTCGCGCCAACGTAAGCGGCCGCGGAACTAGAACCGGTAGTTGATGCCGGCGCGGATGGTGTGGAACGAGATGTCGAACGCCGCCGAGATCGGTGCGCCGCCACCATCGATACCGCTGATGCGGGCGTCGCCGAGATCGACGTAGAGGTATTCCGAACGCAGCGACCAGTTCGGCGCGAACGCCCACTCGATGCCGCCACCGACGGCGTAACCCGTCAGCGTGTCACCGCCCGCGGCGACCGAGCCATCGGCGCCGACCAGCGCATAGTCCATATCGGCGAAGGCGACGCCGCCCGTGGCGTAGAGCAGTACGTTGCCGGTCGATACACCGGCGCGGGCGCGGATCGTCGACAGCCAGTTCATCTCGCTCGCGGCCGCTGCGGTGAACGCGGGAGCGCCGATGATGCCACTGGTCGTACCCTCGACGTTGCCGCCCATCAGGTCGGCTTCGACGCCGAGCACGAAATTGCCGAACTGCGCGTTGTAGCCGAGCTGCGCGCCGCCGAGCCAGCCTTCCGGATCGATCGCGGCCATGGCGCCACCGGCGGCGCCGCCGGTGACGACGACCGGATCGGTGCTGCCCCAGGCGTAGCCGCCGTTGAGACCGACATAGAAGCCGCGCCACGTCGGGCGGAGCGGCGCATCGTCATAGACGACCGGCGCCGACTGCGGGCGATACGGTCCGAGATCGGCTGCACCGGCCGGCACGGTGCCGGCGGCGACGAGCGCGACCAGCGCGCTTGCAGCGAGTGTCTTCGTCATGGTGTGGAAGTCCCCGTTTCTACGCGAGCCGAACCGGCAACGATCGCATCGATCGACGCACCGGTTTGTCTACGCCGGACAGGCGCCACGACTTCGCGCGACAAACCCCGTCCGAGTCCAACAAGCTTCGGCATCACCTAGGTACGCCAGCTTGCTTGACGGATATCTAACGCAGCGAATGCGGCGAGGTTCCGGCGAGAAAAGGGCAGGTATATATGAGGAAACAGAGTGTAACTTCGCGTCCCGAAACGAGCCGATCAGAGCGTTACTCCGCAACTTCTGCGGTTGTGGACTTGCTGTCCTCGCGTCCGTACCGGCGCGCGATGTACGCCTCGACGAGATCCTTGAACTCGGCTGCGATATTTGGTCCACGCAGTACGAGTGCCTTCTGGCCGTCGATGAACACGGGCGCCGCGGGCTGCTCGCCGGTGCCCGGGAGCGAAATGCCGATGTCGGCGTGCTTCGATTCACCCGGACCGTTGACGATGCAGCCCATCACCGCGAGGTTCATCGTCTCGACACCGGGGTAGAGCTTGCGCCACTCCGGCATGCGCTCGCGGATCATCGTTTCGACATCGCGCGCCAGTTCCTGAAACACGGTCGATGTGGTGCGCCCGCAGCCCGGACACGCCGCGACGATCGGCACGAACGACCTGAGCCCCATGGTCTGCAGGATTTCCTGCGCGACCTTCACTTCCAGCGTGCGATCGCCGCCCGGCTCCGGCGTCAGCGAGACGCGGATGGTGTCGCCGATGCCCTGCTGCAGCAGCACGCTCATGGCCGCCGTCGATGCGACGATGCCTTTCGAGCCCATGCCGGCCTCGGTGAGCCCGAGGTGCAGCGCATAACGGCAGCGCACGGCCAGCATCGTATAGACGCTGATGAGATCCTGCACCGACGAAACCTTCGCCGAGATGACGATGCGGTCGGCGCCGAGCCCCATGCTCTCGGCCAGCTCGGCAGAACGCAGCGCGGACTGCACGATAGCCTCGTGCATGACAGCGCGCGCATCCTTCGGCTCCGCGGAGCGCGCGTTCTCGTCCATCAGGTGCGTCAGCAGTTCCTGATCGAGCGAGCCCCAGTTGACGCCGATGCGCACGGGCTTGGCGTACTTCAGCGCCATGGCGATGATGTCGGCGAACTGGCGGTCCTTCTTCGCCTTGAAGCCGACGTTGCCGGGATTGATGCGATACTTGTCGAGCGCTTCGGCGGCGGCCGGGTTGTCCGCGAGCAGCTTGTGGCCGATGTAGTGGAAATCGCCGACCAGCGGCACTGTGACGCCGCGCGCGGCGAGCCGGTCGCGTATGTGCGGCACCGCCTTCGCGGCCTCGTCGCGATCGACGGTGATGCGCACCAGCTCGGAGCCTGCACGTGCGAGTGCCGCGACCTGCGCCACCGTCGCGTCGATGTCGGCGGTGTCGGTGTTGGTCATCGACTGCACGACCACGGGGGCGTCCGCGCCCACGACGACGTTGCCGATGCGCACGCCGACGGAAGCGCGGCGCGGCGCAATGAGGTCGGTGCGCTGACTGGTCATGATCGTGCTCCTTGCGCGGCGCTTCGCGCGTCCACTTCGTCTCGTGGCAATAGCGCGGCAGCGCGCGCGGCGCCAGTCCGCGACTGAAGTCAGCCGCTGCGCCGCGCTGCGGCGAGCGACAACGAGGTCAGAGCCATCACCGCCAGCACCAGCACGATCGCCGGTCCCCCGGGCGCATCGCTGCGCGCTGAGACCTCGAGCCCGATCAGCACTCCGACGACCGAGATCGCCGCCGACAGAAGTACCATCCGCTCCGGCGTTCGTGCGAACGGTCGCGCCGCCGCCGCCGGCACGATCAGGAACGCGATCACCAGCAGCGCACCTAGGATCTTGATCGCGATCGCGATGGTCGTCGCCAGCATCAGCATGAAGACGCCTTTGACCGCGCGGCCCGGCACGCCCTCGGCGATGGCCAGCTCGCGATGCACGGCGAGCCTGAGCAGCGGCTGCCAGACGAGCCACAGCACGCCGAGCACCAGCGCCCCGCCACCGTAGATCCACGCGAGATCGGCATCGGTAACGGCGAAGATGTCACCGAACAGGTAGCCGAGCAGATCGACGGACGGCCCGGCCAGCGCTGCCGTCGCGATGACACCTGCCGCGAGCGAGCCGTGATGCAACAGCCCGAGAATGCTGTCGAGCGGCAGCAGGCGCTGCTCGCTCAAGAGCAGGATCACCAGCGCCGCGACGATCGCCACCGCCAGCACCGAGAGCGTCAGGCTCTGCCCGATGGCAAACGACAACGCGACGCCGAGCAGGCTTGCCTGCGCCATGGTCTCGCCGAAGTAGGCCATGCGCTGCCACACCACCAGCGCACCGAGCGGCGCCGCGACGATGGCGAGAGCGAGCGCGGCGGCGAGCGCGCGCAGCAGGAACGGCTCCAGCATGTCAGCCCTTCCCTTTCTCGTCCGGCAGCGGCGCTCCGGCGAGATCGTGGCGGTGATCGTGGTGATGCTCGTAGACGGCGAAGGCGCGCGCCGCGTCGGCGCCGAACAGCCGCGTATACTCGGGATGCTGCGCGACGGTGGTCGGCACGCCCGAACAGCAGACGTGGCGGTTGAGGCAGACGACGCGATCGCTGGCCGCCATGACGACGTGCAGATCGTGACTGACCAGCAGCACGCCGAAACCGCGCGCTGAGCGCAGCTTGCCGATCAGCGTGTAGAGTTCCGCTTCGCCGGCATAATCGACGCCGCGCACCGGCTCGTCGAGCACCAGCAGGTTCGGCCGCCTGAGCAGCGCCCGCGCCAGCACCACGCGCTGCAACTCGCCACCCGAGATCGCCACCAGCTGGCTGTCGATAACGCGCGATGCGCCGACTTCGGCGAGCGCCTCCGCCACCGCCGCGCGATTTCCCGCGAGCCCGAGGCGCAGGAACCGCTCCACCGTCATCGGCAACGCCGCATCGACGTCGAAGCGCTGCGGCGCATAGCCGATGACGAGATCGCCGCGGCGGACGATCTCGCCCGCGTCCGGCCGCTCGAGGCCGAGCAGCGCCCGCACCAGCGTCGTCTTGCCGGCTCCGTTCGGACCGATCAGCGTGACGATCTCGCCCTGCGGCAGGTCGATGTCGACATGGTCCAGGATGGTGCGGCCACCGGGACTGAGCACGAGCCCTCGCGCGGAGACGAGTGCGGCGCGATCGATGGGGGCCGGCACGCGCGGCCCGTGATCGTGGCCGCAGGCGGCGCCGCACGTCTCTCCCGTTGCATGCACATGCCCCTTCGCCTCGCCCTCGGCTGCGAGCGCCGTGGTCCCGACTTTTCTCGCGAGCATCACACGTCTCCGGAGCGCGCCGGCTTGCCCGCGCATTTCGCGCACAGCCCCGACACCTCGACGAACTTCACGCGCGGCTCGAAGCCCGCACGCCGCGCCGTTTCGTTGATCTGGTCGAAAATCGCCTGCGCCTCCGCCTCGGTGACACTGCCGCAGCGCTCGCACGACAGGAAGATCGGCCGCCCGCGCTTGTGGTGATGCTCGTGGCGGCGACAGGCGAAGAACGCGTTCTTGCTTTCGAGCCGATGGATGACGCCGGCGTCGAGCAGCGCGTCGATCGAGCGATAGACGGAGATGGGCGCCAGCCGCGTGCCCTTCACCGACAGCCGGTCGAGTATCTCGTAGGCGCCAATGGCGCCGTTGGTGGCGGCGATCTCGGCGAACACCTGCTCGCGCAGATCGGTGAAGCGCAGGTTGCGCTCCGCAAAAATGGACCGCGCGCGCTCGATCGAGTCTGCCAGCCGCTGCTTCGGCACCGCCGTGCGCGGCATGGTCGCGGTCTTGCCCGATGCTCTGCTCATGCCGCCGCCTTCACCCCGTCCCGTCACGCGCGCTTCTCGCCCGCCGCACGCGCTTTGCACGTCACGTTATATCATCCGCGCGATCGGCGAAACCAAGCCCCGCAGCACGATCGAAGCCTGCGCGCGGTTTGGCTTCGAACCCTCCCGCCCGCCAGTCTCCCGCCGCCGCCCTGCAAACCCTCGAAACGCCCTGTGCTCCTCCTATCTTCGCCACATTCGGAGGTGAACGTCTCGGTCCTGCCCGGCCAGCGCTGCCCGGCGGGCGGTTTCGTATTTCCGACGCCCCCGTTCGTCATCCGGGCGCCGGAACGGCCGGCGGCTTCTCGTCCTTTCCGATTTGACGACCGGACCCGGCCGGGGCCGCACCCAGCGCCCGCACACGTTCGGCTTTGCCAATGCCTGCGGCCGTTCCGACTTGGAGTACCGAGCATTCCCATGACCGCCGCGCCCGCCTACATCGTCGCCGCCCGCCGTACCGCCCTCGGCCGCATCGGCGGCCTGCATCGCAACCGGCGCATCGACTCCCTCACCGCGCCCGTGATCGAGGCCGTGCTCGCCGACGCCGGTATCGCCCCCGATCAGGTCGACGAACTCATGCTCGGCAACGCCACCGAGGGCTCCAATCCGGCGCGCCTCGTCGCGCTCGCCGCCGGGCTCCCCGAAACCATGCCGGCGCTGACCCTCGACCGCCAGTGCGCCTCGGGCCTCGACGCCATCGTCGCCGCCGTGCGTGCGGTGGCGACCGGCGGCGCCGACATCGTCGTCGCGGGGGGCGCGGAATCGCTCTCCACCGCGCCATGGCGCGTCGCCCGTCCGCGCAATCCGCACCAGATGCCGCGCTTCGTCGCTTTCGAGGCCGACGCGCAGGAGGGCCTCGGCGAAGGCGCGCCGTTCGCCGCCTCCGAAGCGCTCGCCCGCCGCCTCGGCATCACGCGGGCCGCGCAGGACGCCTGGACCTACGGCTCGCACCAGCGCGCCGATGCCGCCCGCGAGGCGCGCGCCTTCATCGGCGAGATCGTCGCGCTGCGCGCCAACGCCGAGGAGAACCGCGACCAGAGCGCCACCGCGCCCGATGTCGAGGAACTGGCCGAGACGATCCCTTTCCTTGCGGCCGACGGCACTCTGACGCCGACCAACACCAGCGCACTGCACGACGGCGCCGCCTTCACGCTCGTCGTCTCGGAAGCGGCGTGGAAAAGCCTCGGCTCGCCGCCTGCGCTGCGTCTCGTCGCGCACGTTGCGGTCGGCGTGTCGCCCGCCGAGGAAGCGATCGCGCCCATCGCCGCGACGCGCAAGCTCCTGGGCCGCGACGGCATGTTCTCGTTCGGTGACATCGGCCTGATCGAGATGTCGGAGGCGTCCGCCGCGCAGGCCCTCGCCTACGCCGACGCCTTCCACATAGACGCCGCGCGTCTCTCGCCCGAAGGCGGCGCCGTGGTGCGCGGTCATCCACTCGGCGCGGCAGGCGCGGTTCTGGTGGCGCGGCTGTTTTCTGGCATGGCGCGCGGCGGCAAGGCCGGCCCGCGCCTCGGCCTCGTCACCCTCGGCGCCCTCGGCGGCATCGGCGCCGCCGCCCTCTTCGAGCGGGTGTGACAGGCCGCCGCGATCGTCGCGCGATACGGCGCAAAGCGAAAACGTCCGATTCTCTTGGCGCCCAGAAACCGCGCAATTAATGTCACTGCCGAATGCGATCGAAGATGACACCAGCGGCCATCAAGCCAATGGCTGCATAAGCGTACATTGAATCAAAGCTCAATCCGCCCCAGAAGCTTTTTCCAGCAGCTATTAGTCCGCAATTGTTATCAGAAGAAAAAATGCAGATGTAGGCTGACGACACACCACTCCTTTCAATCAGATCAGCATACGTTCTGTACCACAATATCAGGGCCAATCCCGAAACAAGAAGCCCTACCGAAAAAAATGGTTGCCATTTGTCGGTTGTTCACAACGCCATGCTCCATGACCAATGATGGACTATAAACAGCACAGCGATCATCGACCGTCAACTCGATGGGCACTACCTGCCCCATGCAGCGTTTCGCCGCACACTTTTCCTCTCCCGGTACAAGGGAGAAGGAAGGGGGCCGCGCGATGTTACTACGCCGTCATCCCGGCGAAGGCCGGGACCCACGTCTGTAACACCGACCAAGACGATGACGATCAGGCGCGATCGCCGGGGATGTGACCAAAAAGCGCCGCGGCTGCTGAACCTTGCGTGGGCCCCGACCTGCGTCGGGGTGACGGTAGCGTGCGTGGCAAAGCCCCTCATCAGGCCTTTTCGCGGAGCGTTGCTCCGCTGCGGCCACCTTGTCCCCGAGGGAGAAGGAAGGTGCGGCGTGCTCCGCAACCCATGCCGTCATCCCGGCGAAGGCCGGGACCCACGTCTGTAACACCGACCAAGACGATGACGATCAGGCGCGATCGCCGGGGATGTGACCATTCAAAGCGCCGCGGCTGCTGAACCTTGCGTGGGCCCCGACCTGCGTCGGGTGACGGTAGCGTGCGTGGCAAGCCCCTCATCCAGCCTTTTCGCGGAGCCATGCTCCGCTGCGGCCACCTTGTCCCCAAGGGAGAAGGAAGGCGCGGCGCGCCCCGATCGTCCGAGGCGCCGTGCACTTGCGACGAGGACGTCAATCGGCGGCGCCACGAAGCGCGCTCCGATCGTCGCGCGTCCTTACGCGCGGCGTGAATCGGCAGCGCCGACGAAACAAGCGCGCTCCGATCGTCGCGCGTCCTTCACGCGCGGCGTGAATCGGCAGCGCCAGCAGAGCGCAGCGCCGCCAGCAGGCGTTCCATGTCGGCGGGAAGCGGGCTCTCGAACTCCAGCATCTCGCCCGTCACCGGATGCTCGAAGCCGAGCAGCGCCGCGTGCAGCGCCTGCCGATGGAGCGCGTGCAACGCCTCGGCCGCCGCCGCGCCGAGCAGGCTCTCGCTCGCCTTGAAGCCGGCGCCATAGACCGGATCGCCGAGCAGCGGATGGCCGATGTGGGCCATGTGCACGCGGATCTGATGCGTGCGCCCGGTCTCCAGCACGAGTTGCACGAGCGCCGCGATCGGTGCCGCGCCCGGCCCACCCTTCACCGCCCTGCCGCTGCGCCCGCTGCGCGTCGCACCTTTCCCGCCGGCCGTACCCGAGCCCGCGCCCAGCGCCTCGATCACCTCGTAATGCGTCACCGCCTCGCGGCCCTTGGACGCCGTCGTCACGGCGATCCTGGTGCGGTTTTGCGTCGAGCGCGCGAGCGGCGCGTCGATGCTGCCGACGCGCTTCTCCGGCACCCGCCAGCAGATGCCGAGATAGGCGCGGCTCAGGCGGCCGTCGCGGCCGTGCGCGGCGAACTGTTCAGCGAGGCCCTGATGCGCGGCGTCGCTCTTCGCCACCACGAGCAGCCCCGAGGTGTCCTTGTCGAGCCGATGCACGATGCCCGGCCGCCTGACGCCGCCGATGCCCGACAGGCTGTCGCCGCAATGGTTGATGAGCGCGTTGACCAGCGTGCCCGCGTCGTGGCCCGCGGCCGGATGCACGACGAGCCCGGCCGGCTTGTCGACGACGATCAGGTGCGCGTCCTCGTAGACGACGTCGAGGCGGATGTCCTCGCCCGCCGGCTCGGCGGGAGCTGGCGGCGGCACATCGACCGCGTACACCTCGCCCGGTTTGACCCTGGTGCCGGCGTCTCCTATCGTCCGGCCCGCGCGGGTGACGGAACCGGCTTCGATCAGCGCCTTGAGGCGCGAGCGGCTGAGGCCCGGCACCGTGCGCGCGAGGAAGGCGTCGAGCCGCGCACCGGCGTCGCCGTCGTCCACCGTGCAGGTGATCGTCTCGCCCGCGCCGCTCACGCGAAGCCCTCCACGAAAGGCACGTTGCCCATGGCCGATGCGCCGACCGCTCCCGCCGATACCGCCGCCGCCAACGACGC
>CALFEM010000537.1 GCA_937950105.1 uncultured Alphaproteobacteria bacterium
CACCGAGATCTACACTCTTTCCCTACACGACGCTCTTCCGATCTGCTCCATCACCGAGCCCGCCCTCGGCCTCGCCATCAACGGCGCGGCCAGCGCCATCAACGCCGGCTGGGCATGGCTGCTCATCTCGCGCGGCCGCGACTGGCGCTCGCCAGCTCTCGAGGCGGACGGCCACCACATCCTGACCGACGTGAAGACTTCAGCCGGCGTGCTGGTCGGCCTGCTGCTCGCGGCGGTGACCGGCTGGCACCTGCTCGATCCGCTGATCGCGGGGCTCGTCGCGCTCAACATCCTGTGGACGGGATACGGCCTTGCGCGCGGATCGATGAGCGGCCTGCTCGACGAAGCCGCGTCACCCGAGATCGTAGCCCGCATCAAGGCCGCGATCGCGGCCAACGGCGAAGGCGCACTCGAGGCCCACGACGTGCGCACGCGGCGCGCAGGCCGCATGACCTTCATCGAGTTTCATCTGGTGGTGCCGGGGACCATGACGGTCGAGAAGGCACACCACATCTGCGACCGGCTGGAGGACGCGCTCGAGGCCGAGATTTCCGATACCGACGTGATCATCCACGTCGAACCCGACGGCAAGGCCAAGCCGGACGAAGCGATCACGCTGGACGGCAGCACCACCATGCCGAACGCCAGCTGAATGGATCAGGAAGTGATCGGGACGAGCAGGAGGATCAGTTGTCCTCGTCCTGCTGCCCTTCCTCGTCGTTGAACTTCTTCATCGACGACAGGATGCTGGCCCGGCAAGGCCCCGCCGGACCGACGGCGCCGTCCGCCGCCTGATCGCCGCGCAGCTTGGCCTGCTCGTAATGGACCTTGCAGTATTCGGCCTGGCGGCGCGCCAGCTCCGACCTGTCGATCGACTTCTTGCGATCGGGGTCGTTGATGAAGGCGATGTCGGCTTCGGCCTCGGGCGCGCGGCCTGAACCCGGCTCCGGCAGCGAGCCGGTGCTCGGCGGCATGACGAGACCATTGCGCGCCGCAAGCTGGGGATCGCCACCCTTCTTCTGCGTCGCTGCCGAAACGCCCATGGCGTCGAAGATCTTGCCGTTGAGTTCGACGTCGCCGGACCCGCAGCCGGCAAGCACCGTCGTCACGGCGAGAGCGCAAGCGCACACCATTGGCCGCCCTAACGAGGACACGCCCTTGTAGCTGCTCGTGAAGCGCATGCTGATCCCCCCGAAAGCGCCGCCACGGCCCCTTGCCCGTGCCGGTGTCTCGACTGCGAAACGAAGCCGTTAGCCGGCGTTTGCGGCGCCATTGCGACTCGCGATGAACGATTCATACAGGAGGCCGATGACCCCCACAACGATGGCCACGTCGGCGATGTTGAAGACGTACCAGTAATATCCAAATGCATGAAGTGAGAAGAAGTCGGCAACCCCGCCGATCAGCACCCGGTCGATGGCGTTGCCGATGGCCCCGCCGATGATGAGGCCGAGGCTCCAGGCCATCAACCTGCCGGTGCCAGAGCGCGCGAGCCACACCCACAGGGCCATCGAGGCAACCACGGCGAAGGCCGCCAGCATGATCTGCCCCTGATAGGTCGACTGGTCGAACATCGAGTAACTGACGCCGGTATTCTTCACGAACACAAGATCGAGGAACGGCGTTACTGTAACCCTTCCCTTCTCTGCTATGCGGTACACCAGTAACATCCACCACTTGTGCGCCTGGTCGACGACCGCGGTGACGGCCGCCACCTGCAGGCCGATGCGCGACCACGGCCCCCACAGCCAGCCGCCGGCGGGGTGGTCGGTCAGGCTGTCGCGGCTGTCTCCGCTCACGCGCGTGCCCCCGCCCTGGCGTCGATCTCGCGCATGGCCGCGGCATCACGGGCCGACAAGTCCGGATAGGCGGGGTCCGAACCGACATCGGTCGTGATCCGCCAGGAGCGGGCGCACTTGGCGCCCTCGGCGCGCTTCGGCACCACGCCGACGCCCGGAACGTCCGCCAGCGTGAAGGCGCCCTCGGGCGCTGGTCCTGTCACGATCTCGATGGCCGAGGTGATCGCGACCTCGGCCAGATCGACGCCGTCGAGGGCGGACGCAAGCGTCGTGTCGTCGATGTAGACCACCGGAGCAGCTTCGAGCGACGACCCGATGCGCTTGGCCGCGCGCTCGAGTTCCAGCGCGCCGGTGACGACACGGCGCACGCGGCGGACTTTCTCCCACTTCTCGGCAATGGAATCGTTACGCCACTCCGGCGGGGTGGCCGGAAACTCTTCGAGATGCACGGACGCAGACTTGGGGAAGCGATCACTCCACACCTCCTCGGCCGTGAACGACAGGATCGGCGCCAGCCACAACGTCGTGCAGCGCAGGATGTGATCGATCACGGTCAGCGCAGCCTTGCGGCGCGTGCTCGACGGCGCATCGCAATAGAGCGCATCCTTGCGCACGTCGAAATAGAATGCCGACAGCTCGGTGTTCATGAACTGCGCCAGTGCCGAGACGACCTTCCTGTACTCGTAGGTCTCGTAGGCCGCGCGCACCTCGGCGTCGAGGCGCGACAGCTCGTGCAGCATGGCCAGCTCGAGCTCCGGCATGTCCTTCAGGATCACCGTATCGCGCTTCGCATCGAAATGCGCCAGCGCGCCGAGCATCCAGCGCAGCGAGTTGCGCAGCTTGCGATAGGTCTCGGAGAAGTTCTTCAGGATGTCCGGGCCGATGCGCAGATCGTCGGAATAGTCGGATGCCGCGACCCACAGGCGCAGGATGTCGGCGCCCGACTTCGCCATCACGTCCTGCGGCGCGACGACGTTGCCGAGCGACTTCGACATCTTCTGCCCCTTCTCGTCGAGCACGAAGCCATGCGTCAGCACGACGTCGTAAGGAGCCGTGCCGCGCGTGCCGCAGCTTTCGAGCAGCGAGGAATGGAACCAGCCGCGATGCTGATCCGAGCCTTCGAGATACATGACCTTATCGGAGCCGCCGTCGTGCTCCCGGTTGATGCCGGCGAGATTGGGGAACGCCACCGGATCGTCCAGCACGAACGCATGCGTAGAGCCTGAATCGAACCACACGTCGAGCACGTCGCGCACACGCTCCCACTGCGAGGCATCGTCGACGAGGCCCGAAAGGAAACGCTCCTTGGCGCCGTCCTCGAACCAGACGTCGGCGCCCTTCTCCGCGAAGGCATCGAACACGCGCTGCATCAGCTCGGCGTTGTGCGCGAAGCCCGGGCCGGGGATCACCTGCTCGGTCTCGGTATTGCGGAACACGGCGATCGGCACGCCCCAGGCGCGCTGGCGCGACACGACCCAATCCGGGCGGTTGGCGATCATGCCGTTGATGCGGTTCTCACCCGCCGCCGGCACCCACTCGGTGCGCTTGATCTCATCGAGCGCGATCTGGCGCAGCGAACGGTTGCCGCCATTGATGCCGCTCTTGTCCATCGAGATGAACCACTGCGGCGTGTTGCGGAAGATGACCGGCTTCTTCGAGCGCCACGAGTGCGGATACTGATGCTTCAGGCGCCCGCGCGCGATGATGTTGCCGGCCTCTGCCAGCGCCTTGATGACGGCGTCGTTGGCATCACCCTTGTCGCCGTTCTCCTTCAAGACGCGCTTGCCCGTGAAGCCGGGCGCGGCCTCCGTCATGACGCCATCGGCATCGACGGTGAACGGGATCGTCGTGTCGATGCCGCGGTCGCGCAACGCCTTCTGGTTGGCGGTCCAGATGATGTAGTCGTCGGCGCCGTGTCCGGGCGCGGTGTGAACGAAGCCCGTGCCGGTATCGTCGGTGACGTGATCGCCATCGAGCAGCGGCACATCGAACTCGTAGCCGAGCGCGCGCAGCGGATGCGCCGCGACGATGCGCTTCAACTCGTCGCCGGTCACATCCTCGAGGCGCTCATAGGCCTCGACCTTGGCGGCCTTCATCACGTCGGCGGCGAGCTTGTCGGCGAGGATGTAGCGCTCGCCGACCTTGGCCCAGTTGTTCCCCGGCGCCGCCGTGACCTCGTAGAGTCCATAGCCGATGCGCGACGAGAACGAGACGGCGCGGTTGCCGGGGATGGTCCACGGCGTCGTCGTCCAGATCACCACCGAAGCGCCGAGCAGTTCCGACTTGAGGCACGCCTGATCGGCGCGGCGCATTTGCTGCTCGTCGCCCCACTCGACGTCCTGGATGACCTTGAACTTCACCCAGATCGTGTCGCTCTGGTAGTCCTGATACTCGACCTCGGCTTCGGCGAGCGCGGTCTTCTCCACCACGCTCCACATCACCGGCTTGGAGCCGCGATAGAGCTGGCCGCTCTCGGCGAATTTCATGATCTCGCGGGCGATCGTCGCCTCCGCGCGATACGCCATGGTCGAATAGGGCTTCGCCCAATCGCCGACCACGCCGAGGCGCTTGAATTCCTCGCGCTGCACGTCCAGCCACTTCTCCGCAAAGCGGCGGCACTCGTCGCGGAAAGCGTTGATGCCCTTCGCGTCCGAGAAGTCCGGTTTCTCGCGGCCCTTGGCCCGATACTCCTCCTCGATCTTCCATTCGATCGGCAGGCCGTGGCAGTCCCAGCCCGGCACGTAGTCGCTGTCGTGGCCCAGCATCTGCTGCGACTTGACGACGAGATCCTTGAGGATCTTGTTCAGCGCATGCCCGATGTGGATGTTGCCGTTGGCGTAGGGCGGGCCGTCGTGCAGCACGAAACGGGGCTTGCCCTTGCCCTTCTCGCGCAACCGCTCATAGAGCCCCATCTCGTTCCAGCGCGCCAGCATGCGCGGC
>CALFEM010000538.1 GCA_937950105.1 uncultured Alphaproteobacteria bacterium
CCACCGAGATCTACACTCTTTCCCTACACGACGCTCTTCCGATCTCAAGGCCGGCCCGGAGCTGACGCAGACCATGCTGCGCGGCAACGCCCGCCTGCTCGAGGACGTGCTCGCGGATTTCGGCGTCAAGGCCGAGGTGCGCGACATTCGTCCCGGTCCCGTCGTCACGCTGTACGAGGTGGAGCCCGCGCGCGGCACCAAATCTTCGCGCGTCATCGGGCTCGCCGACGACATTGCCCGTTCCATGAGCGTCAACGCCGTGCGCGTCGCCGTCGTGCCCAGCCGCAACGCCATCGGCATCGAGTTGCCGAACGTGCGCCGCGACACCGTGCTGCTGCGCGAACTGCTCGAGACCGAGACCTTCCGCAGCGCCGACCTGACGCTTCCGGTCGCGCTCGGCAAGTCGATCGGCGGCGAGCCGATCGTCGCCGATCTCGCGCGCATGCCGCATCTGCTGGTCGCAGGCACCACCGGCTCCGGCAAGTCGGTCGGCGTCAACGCCATGATCCTGTCGCTGCTCTACCGGCACACGCCGGAGGAGTGCCGCTTCCTCATGATCGACCCGAAGATGCTGGAACTCAGCGTCTACAACGGCATCCCGCACCTGCTGACGCCGGTCGTCACCGATCCGGTGAAGGCGGTCGCGGCGCTCAACTGGGCCGTCTCCGAGATGGAGGAGCGATACAAGCGCATGGCCAAGCTGGCGGTGCGCAACATCGACGTGTTCAACAACCGCGTGCGCAACGCGAAGAAGCGCGGCGAGATGCTGGCGCGCACGGTGCAGACCGGCTTCGACAACCGCACGGGCGAGGCCATCTATGAGCACGAAAAGCTCGAGCTGGAGCCGATGCCCTACATCGTCGTCGTCATCGACGAGTTCGCTGATCTGATGCTGGTCGCCGGCAAGGAGGTCGAGGCCGCCGTGCAGCGCCTCGCGCAGATGGCGCGTGCCGCCGGCATCCACATCATCATGGCGACTCAGCGCCCGTCGGTGGACGTTATCACCGGCACCATCAAGGCCAATTTCCCGACGCGCATCTCGTTCAAGGTGACGTCGAAGATCGACAGCCGCACCATCCTCAACGAGCAGGGCGCCGAACAGCTGCTCGGCCAGGGCGACATGCTCTATGCCGCCAGCACCGGCCAGGTGATGCGCGTGCACGGCCCGTTCGTCGCCGACGACGAGGTCGAGGCCATCGCCAAGGCGCTGCGTGAGAACGGACCGCCGGATTATGTGACCGGCATCGGCGAGCCGCCGCCGGCGACCGCGCCCGAGGGCACCGACGGCCGGGGTCAGAGCGAGCAGGACCTGTTCGACCGCGCCGTGGCGATCGTGCTGCGCGACCGCAAGGCCTCGACCAGCTACATCCAGCGCCGCCTGTCGATCGGCTACAACCGCGCCGCCGACCTGATCGAGCGCATGGAGCGCGAGGGGCTCATCAGCCCGGCGAGCCCGACCGGCAAGCGCGACATCCTCGGCTGCGCCGGCGGTGTCGTCGGCACCATCGAGGGCGACGCGGCGTGAGCCGGGTTTGATCGCCTGCCGATGCACGACGTGGCGCGAGGGGCCACGTCGATCGGAGGGGGGGCGCTGTCGTTCGACGACGTATCCAGAAAGGGCTGCGTCTCCCGGGAGTGCCTCATCCCCAGCCCGGTAACGATGCCGGCCCGATCGCGCTTGCCCCTTGGTCTCACCCCTGTACGATCCGCCAACTTCTCGACGCATTGTTGGTCGATGTCGTGAAATGGCACCCTTCCAGGAAGGGTTTGGGGGATCTATGGACGTTTCCATGAATGCACTGAGCCGCGCAGTTGCGCTTATCGCCCTGACCGGAGCGCTCGTCGCACCGATGGCCGGCATCGCTACGGCGCAGGACAAGCCGGCCCAGCCGGCGCCGGCCGCGGGCGGGACCGCGGGCACCGCCTGGAGCGCGGAAGTCGCGCCGAACGGCACGACGGGCATCGCCCTCGACGCGGCGCAGATGGACATCGTCAAGAAGGTCGGCGCCTACTTCGACAGCCTCGACGCGCTGCAGGGCAAGTTCGTGCAGACCGGCGCCGACGGCAAGGTCATGAAGGGCAAGTTCGCCATGAAGAAGCCGGGCAAGTTCCGCTTCGACTATGCGCGTCCGAGCCTCCAGGTCATCATCTCCGATGGCAAATACCTCGCCATTCAGGATCGCGACCTCAACAACGAGGACCGCGTCGAACTCGACCAGACCCCGTTCCGCATGCTGCTGCGCAAGGATGTCGATCTGGTGCGCGACGCCCGCATCGTCGAGGTTCAGGACGCTGGCGATACCATCACGCTCGGCATCCAGGACAAGGACCCCAATACCCCCGGCCGCATCCGGCTGGTCTTTTCGACCAAGCCGGCGTTCGAGCTGAAGGAGTGGCTGACCAAGGACGCCCAGGGTCTCGATACCCGTGTCGAGGTGGGCGAGTTGCAGAAAGGTGGCGAGATCGACGCCAAGGAATTCGTCATCAAGCCGATGGGCGCGGCCTTCAACAACCAGTAACAGGGAGAGCGATTGCGCAAGTATCGTCGCGCAAGACATTGAACTGGGGGCAGTTCTGTGTTTCGGGCACCGCGTGCGGTCGACGCGGAGCCCCGCGAGGGAACCACCTGCGACAAGCTGTCGCGAATCAGTCAGGCAGATGTTGCTCTCAAACCTCAGTCCAGACCGGGCTGGGGATAAGCTGCGTACAATCGATCACGTTTTCGTGATCGATTGCGATTCCCTCTATTGAAAATCCATCAGTTGAGATTAGGTATCGATACACAGATGATATCACCCTGTACTCGGTAGTGCCCCCCCGTCTAGCCGAAGATATCATCTGGGGCATCGGCTTCCCTCCCGGTGCCACGCGCGCAAGCGCTCGTAACGCCCAACCCCTCCCCCCGGGGTTGGGCGTTCTCATTTCTGGGCCGAATCCATCGTGAAGTGAACACGTCCTGCGGCGGTTCCGCGTGAGCTGCAGTAAACGGGCGTGCGCGCTGCCGTTCCTGGCGGCGCGCGGCGGCCAGTGCTCTCCATGATGGTTGAGCTGAACGATAACCGAGCCGCACCGGCCTCAGTGGAGGGCAGCGCTTTCGTCTCCGCCCGGCCGACCTGCTCGGCGCGCCGTGCCGTCGGTGAGCGATGCGACGGCTGAGCCGGCCCGATGCGCCGAAGCCTCGTCGCCGAGTGCGAACGCCAATCCGCGGTCGACGGCGCGCATGGCCTCGGCGATCTCATGCAGGCGCTCGGTCACGAGCCGCACGAAGTGTTCCGCGAGGCTCTGGTCGCGCGCCATCTGCGCCATCAGCTCGGCGCGCTGGATGCGGAGTGCACGGACCGCGGAAACCGCGACCACGGTGGACGTATGGGTGGTTTCGACGAGCATGCCCATCTCACCGAGCAGTGCGCCCACGGGAAGCACCTCGACCTCGTCGAGATCCGGGCCGCTGGTTCTGTGCGCCTCTCCGGCGACGATGATGATGGCCGCGTCGGCGGTCGCATCTTCGGTGATGATACGATCGCCGGCCCGGTAGACCACGCGCTCCGCACGGCGGGCGATCTCGGTCAATTGCGCCGCCGAGAGGCCCTGGAACAGGGCGAGATTGCGCAGCGGCTGGACAAGCGTGTCGAAGGCCATGAGGGGAGCTCGTTGCAGGTTGCAGGCGTGATTCGAAAATGCTGACGCAACGCAAACAACGACACGACCTCGCGGAACCGCGCTGTATCGCGACATGATCGCCCGCCGGGCACGGCCGATGCGATCGATCATCCAGGTGGCGACACTCGCTTGGACGCACCGTCAAAGGGGCTGCGAATGTCTTGACGTATGGAAGGTCGGACGATTCGGGCGAGCCGGTCCATAGGGGTGTTGAGAAGCAGTGGATGGGCTGAGGATAGTCAGCCATCGAGTAGAAGCGCGATGCAGCCGCTGCTGGCGAAACGAGGGCACGGCTTCGCGCGCCGGAGGGCTGATAACTCAGCGCTTCTCCGGTTCGCAATCACCTTCAACGGCGGCTGTCTCCTGCGAAAGCCCGACAACGATTGTCGACAATATGTCGATCAACCGCTCACGATCCTCGTCACTCAGGGTCGCCGCGATCGTTTCGTCCACCTGCCTGGCGATCGGCTCGACCTCCTTCAGCACGCGCCAGCCTTCCTCGGTCAGCTTGACCGCATAGGCGCGGGCATCCTCACGCGTCCGGCGGCGCTGCAGCAGGCCCTTCTTGAGCATGCGGCGAACAACGTCGGCGAGGGTCGAACGATCTATGCCTGTTTTTGCAACCAGGTCGGTCTGGCTGAGACCCTCGTAATTGGCAACCGTGATCAGCACTGCGTACTGACGCGGTGTCAGATCAGAGTTGCCCATTTTGCTTTGGAAGATGTCGCCCGCGCATTGTCCGGCCCGATGCAGCAGATGGATCGGCGATTGCTTGAGGGCGCACCTGGTCGGCTCGCGCTCGCGCTTCTGGGGGCGTTTGGTCCTCGCTGCTTTCATCGCTTATGTCGACACCTTGTCGAAACTCGCACGCGGCGAGCTTGCGCAAATTGAAGGTTCTTCGCTTGGTCGGAGGAAATACGAACCGCCGTCCGGCGTCCAGCGGATTTGATGCCGATTATGAAAAAAGCGTTTTAGAAAAAGGCGATGTAAAAGGATTAATAAGGGCAGCCCGGATGTTTTGCGCGCAAATGATCAGTGCAGTTACGTTTTGCTTTCGCTCGTCGCAGAAGTTGAGTCTGGCAATTCATGTCGCTTGATAAGTCCCAGCTGCGACAAGGCGAATACCATCGTCAGCGGCATGATGCCGAAGGTCTTGAAGCTGACCCAGGTATCGGTGGAGACGTTGCGCCACATGATCTCGTTGAGCAGCGCAAGCGCTATGAAGTAGAGGCCCCAACGCAGTGTGAGCTGGCGCCAGCCCTCGGCTGTCAGGCGGAATACGTCCCCGAACACATGGCGCAGCATCGAATGGCCGAACCCGAGACCGCCGAGCAGGATGGCTGCAAACAGTCCATTGACGATGGTCGGCTTCATCTTGATGAAATGATCGTCCTGCAGCCACAGCGTCAGGCCGCCGAACACCATGACAAAGACGCCGGTGACGAGCGGCATCAAGGCGATGCGGCCGAAGACGATGCGCGAGGCGATCATGGCGACAACTGTTGCCACCATGAATGCCTGCGTCGCCGCAAATATTCCGGCCGACGAGTTGGTAAAGAAAAAAATCACCAGCGGTCCCATCTCGAGCACGAGCTTCAGCAGCTGCAGCCCGAGGGTGTCCGGGTGTCCTGATTTCGGCTTCTCGGCTTGACTCATCGAGGCGGGTCCCGGGTGGTGGTCGCGTCCATGCCGTGACGGTCGGCGATACGGATTGAACTCGCCAATGGCGAGCGTGCGTGGCGGTCAGGCGATCTCGCTGCCGGGCATCCGCGCTGCGCGCTTCGAGGCGGATCGCTCATGCGCACCGTCGACGAAGTCTTTGCTCGGATGCGCGGTGACGGCGGCCGTCAGCGCCGCGGCGACCTCGGCATCCTCCAGTGCCGCCTCCTCGGCCGAAATGCGATGCTTCTGCATGATGCGGGTGAGGACGTAGGCGTAGGCGCCTGACAGCGGCATGATGAGCGCGATCTTGAACAGGATCCACACGTTCACGCCGTCGAGCTGGTAGCCGAGAAAATTGTAGACGTGGTCGTCCTTGAAGGTCAGCCGCACGGCCTCGTTGGCGACGGCAGTGAAGACGAAGAACCAGGCGAAGCTCCAGGTGAAACGGTCCCAGCCTTCCTTGGTGTAGTGGAACGTCTTCTCGAACACGTACTTGAAGAAGTTCTTGTTCAGCCACAGGCCGATGAACAGGAACATGGCGAACATGGCGTTGAAGATCGTCACCTTGATCTGCACCCACATCGGATCGTGGGTGATCAGGGTGAGGGCGCCGAACGCCAGCGTGACGCTGGACGCGATCAACGGGAATGCCGGCAGCCGCTTCAGCACGATGCGCATCACGACGATGGCGATGACCGTGGTGATGAGCAGCGCCCAGGTGCCGGCGTTGATGCCCCAGGCGGCGTTGACGACGAACATGGTCACGAGCGGTCCGAACTCGCTCAGGATATTCACCGTCTGCTCGGCGTTGAAGGGGTAGAAGTCTCTCAGTCTCTTCGCCATGCCCTGCGCTTCCTGTGGCCGAACGGCCGAGTTATCAATCGTTACGTCGCATGCGTCCGGCCGGACCGGAACACGTCGTCAAAGATCGGCGATGGCCCGCGCGAATGCACCGGCCTCGAAGGCCTGCAGGTCGTCGATCCCTTCGCCGACGCCGATGGCGTGCACCGGCAACCCGTACTTGGCGGCGATGGCGACGATGATGCCGCCGCGCGCCGTACCGTCGAGCTTGGTGAGGACGAGGCCGGTCACGCCGGCGCGGGCGCGGAACACCTCGACCTGCTGCAGCGCGTTCTGTCCGGTGGTCGCGTCGAGCACCAGCAGCACATCGTGCGGCGCGCCCGGTTCGAGTTTCTTGATAACGCGGACGACCTTTTCCAGTTCGTCCATCAGCGCCGCCTTGTTCTGCAGGCGGCCGGCGGTGTCGATCAGCAGCACGTCATAGCCGCCTGCCTGAGCTTCTTTCAGCGCGTCGAAGGCGAGGCCCGCCGAGTCGGCGCCGACGTCGCGCGTGACGACCTTGGCGCCGCTGCGCTCGCCCCAGACCTTGAGCTGGTCGATCGCCGCAGCGCGGAACGTGTCGCCCGCCGCCATCATCACCTTGCGTCCCTCCCGCGCGTAGCGCTGGGCCAGCTTGCCGATCGTCGTCGTCTTGCCGGTGCCGTTGACGCCGACCATCAGCACGACGTGCGGCTTCCTCGTGGCGTCGATCTCGAGCGGCAGCGCCACCGGCGTCAGCACGCGCTCAACCTCCTCGGCGAGCACGCGGCGCACGTCCGCTTCGGACAGCCCCTTCTGGAATCGTCCGCTCGAAAGCGCGTCGGTGATGCGCGTCGCGGTATCGACGCCGAGGTCCGCCTGGATGAGCAGGTCCTCGAGATCGTCGAGCGTAGCAGCGTCGAGCTTCCGCTTGGTAAAGAGGCCGGTGATGCCGGCGGTCAGCTTCGAGGAGGTTTTGGTCAGCCCCGACCGGAGCCGCGCGAACCAGCCCTTTTTCTCTCCCTCGGTGGCGGCCGAGGTTTTCACATTCTCGTCGGACTCGTCAGAAAAGGCGGCGGTTTCGACCTCGATGCCGACGACGGCTTCAGGAGCGGTCTCGGTCTTGGGAGAGGCGGTCTCTGCGGCCGGCCCGGTCGCTGTGTCAGCGGGTGGGAGGTCCGCGTCGACGGCAGCGACCGCCGGTGCCTGCTCCGG
>CALFEM010000539.1 GCA_937950105.1 uncultured Alphaproteobacteria bacterium
AGCCGTGTCGCTGCTGGCGCTGGCCGCGTGGCGCCGGGTGATCGGATCGCTGGCGCGGATCAGCGCGAGGCCGTTGATGCCGATGCGCCGGCACGTCTCGACATCCTCGTCCGCGATCGCGGCCGCCTTCGCGTAAGCCGCGCGTACACGATCCTGAACCGGCACGCCGTGCAGTGCCGCGCGCATCTCGTCGAGCGCCCAGCGCAGGTTGACTGCGGTCGGCCGCTGCTTCAGGAGATGCGCACTGGCCCGCTCGATACCAGCATCCGTCGCGTCCTCGCGCATGGCGAGCGCCATGCCGTAGGCCGCCGTCGCGCCGATCAGCGGCGCCCCGCGCACCTGCATGGTGCGGATGGCGCGCGCCGCGTCCTCCGAAGTGGCGAGCGTCGCCATCTCGAGCCGGTGCGGCAGCAGGGTCTGGTCGATGATCTCGACGTCGCCGCCATCCGCCGCGAGACGGATGGTGCGCATCGGCTGGCCGGCGATCCTCATGGCGACGACACGCCTTTGAACAGACGGCCGAACAGGCCGCGATCCGGTACGCTCTCCGCCTCCGCCGCGTCGAAGGGCAGGCGCTCCGGCCTCGCCCGCGAAATGGTGAAGACCGGCAGCGGCGCGGCGAGGCTGCAGGCGCTGGCATTGCGCGGGTCATAGACCTTCAGGAGCGCCGGCGCGGTCTTGTCGTCGACGTAGGCGAAGCCACAATAGTCGGCGCGGTGATGGCGGCGCAGGAACGCGAGGATGTCGTCGAGACGCGCACGCAGCGAGGCCGGAGGTTCGGTCGCGACGGGCAGTTCGCGCGCCGTCTCGTAGATCCACCAGCCCTCGGGTTCGGCGGCGATGCGGTGGAGCACCGCTTCGACATCGTCCCACTGCATCAGACCCGAGAGCCAACCCTCGAAACTCTCGCGATATGTCTTGGCGGGGGCCATGGACCCGAACCTCCATCGAGCGATGCGCGCACGATCGCGGCATCCGGCGCGGTTCATCACGGCGCGCGCTGGTCCCCGTGCGGGTTCGCGTTCGGCCGCTGCCCCGGGGGCCTCACAGCAGCGGCCGATGGAACGGCATCGCAATGGCCAGGGCATCGTCGAGGCCGCAGGCCTTGCAACGGAACGCGTACCACTCGGCGATCGGCCGCGTCGAGCGGTCCACGATCTCGACACCCGGAACGCCGCAATACGGGCAGGCGACCGGTGTCTTGGGCGCCATCCGCCACTGCTTGACGCAGGCGACGGCGTTGGCCGTCACCGCGGCGTCACGGCTCATGCGAACATTCTTGCCGGATTTTTCGTCGTGCGAACCGGTCATCAGTGTCCCTCGAAAGCCATCAGCGCGTGTACCTCGATGCCGAGATCCTGAAGCCGGCGGGTGCCGCCCAGTTCCGGCAGATCGATGATGAAGGTTGCGCCCACCACCTGCCCCTGCGAACGGCGGATCAGCTTCGCCGCCGCCTCCGCCGTGCCACCGGTCGCGATCAGATCGTCGACGATCAGCACGCGCTCACCCGGCGTGCACGCATCCTCGTGCATTTCGATGACGTCGACGCCGTACTCGAGTTGATACGACTCGCCGATCGTCTTCCACGGCAGCTTACCCTTCTTGCGGATCGGGATGAACCCGCACCCCAGGCGATCGGCGATGGCGCCGCCGAGGATGAAGCCGCGTGCCTCGATGCCGGCCACCGCGTCCACCGGCCGCGTGCGATACGGCTCCGCCATCTGCGCCACCGCCGCCTTGAACCCCTGTGCGTCGCCGAGCAGCGTCGTCACGTCGCGAAACATGATGCCGGGCTTGGGATAGTCGGGAATCGTGCGAACGAGGTCCTTCAAACCAGCCAAATGCCCCTCCCGGTCAAATTCACGGCGCAAATTAGCAATATCCGTCCTGCAAGTGTAGGAAACTGGCACGCGTCGCGGCACGATTCGGAAGCGGCCCGAGGTCGCACCGTTTTTCGCCGCGGTTCGGCGCCATTGGCGCCGCAGTTGATCGACAGGATTTTCGTAACCGGGCGGTCGCGACGCGCACCAGTTCTTTGCGCAGACCCAGGTTGCAGAGGCGCACGAAAGCGAGGGTGTCTCCATGAGCTATTCCATGACAGCGGACGGCGGCCCGGACGATCTGCCGCGCACGCTGCGTCGCGAGCGCGATGCGCGCGAGCGGGAAGCCCGCGAGCGGATGGAAGCCGAGCGCGCGCAGGCGGCGCGCGAGGCGCTGCCGATGGGCGCCCCGGCGGCGCATCAGCCAGCCATGGCGGCGCAGCCGCACCCCATGCCGCCGCCCCCCCACGCCGCGAGCGCCGAGGAGTTCTATGCGGTCCCCGATCCGGCCTACGTTGCGACGCCTGACGCCGCGATGCCGGCGACAGTCACCCGTTTCGACGTCCCCTTCCTGCATCTGGTCGCGTTCTTCCTCAAGGCGGCACTCGCGGCGATTCCGGCGATCATCCTGCTCGGCGTCGTCGTCTGGTTTGCGGGGCATCTGCTGCAGACCTACTTCCCGTGGCTGGTGAAGGCGCAGATTCTCATCCACTTCCCGAACTGACGCGCTTCGCGGGCACCGGTGTGAACCAGCAACCGACCGCAACCGGCACCGGCGAGGCGGACGACATTGGCGCCGCCATCGCCGCGCTCGCGGACCGCTTCGGCCATGCCGGGCGCATTGCGTTTGAGGCGCACGCCGTCGCGCCGCTCGTCGAGTTGCGTGTCGGCGGGGCTTCAGCCCGCGTTGCGCTCAACGGCGCGCAACTGCTCGGCTGGCAGCCGGCGGGTGAGCACGAGGTCATCTGGGTTTCCCCCGACAGCGCACCCACGCCCGGCAAGTCCATCCGCGGCGGCACCCCCGTGTGCTGGCCATGGTTCGGCGCCGACACCAGCGGTTTTGGCCGCCAGGCGCACGGCTTCGTGCGCGGTGTG